>JAYUXX010000300.1:0-3964 GCA_043752765.1 Saprospiraceae bacterium
TGGTACATCGGTTGGAACAAATTCTAACTCTCCTGTTTCAATACACGGATATGTTTTACGCAATTGGATCCAGGATTTATAATGGTTAAAAATAGATTGAGCAGTAGTGATTTGTGAAGTAAGTGGTTCTACGTTTGGGGCTTTAGAATGAGTGGGTTCAATCCAGGATTTGTTATCAAAATTATCATCACCCCAAAGGAAAGGTTCACGTAAATGCTGATCTGGTTTTTCACCCAGCATTCCGATTTCTTCTCCATAATAGATGTATGGGATACCAGGAAGAGTTAGCAGAATAGAGGCAGCTAATTTAGATTTTGAAATATCACCCATAAGTGTGGAACGTATTCTTTTCATGTCGTGATTGGACAGTAGAATAGCATCTACATACGGTAAACCTGCAGACTTATATGCGGCTGATATTGACGAATACGTTGATATAAAATTCTGAATATCCAATGTATTTAATAGATGTGGTATGGCTTTAGTTAATTCAAAATTGAACAAAGAAGGCAGACCCTTAAATAGGGTAGCCAGTGTAGCCGAATCTGACCACACTTCACCTATGATCATTAGATCCGATTTAACGCTCCTCATTCTCTCTGTGAATTCTTCCCAAAACTTGCGGGTATCATCAAAGCGATCATCCGGATAAATGTGTTTGGCAGCATCCAGCCTGAATCCGTCAACTCCTTTGTCAATCCAGAATTGACCAATTTTATAAATTTCCTCGCGCACTTCAGGATTGTCAAAATTTAAATCGGGCATACCCTTCCAGAAGAATCCGTAATAATGATCCTTGTCCTTTTTGCCTGGATGCCACTGGGTGATATTGTCCGAATCGAACGTTGTAGTTTTTTTGTTGATTTCATCCTGAACCGAATCATAATCACGCCAGACATAATAGTCATGGTATAAACTTGTCTCAGAGGAATCCGATGCAACAAACCACGAATGAAGGGTTGAAGTGTGATTCACTACAAAGTCAAGAATAAGTTTCATGTCCCTGCGATGCAATTCCCTGATGAGGTCATCCATATCATCCATCGTGCCATAGTCCGGATGAATGTTATAATAATCAGCAACATCATATTTGTGATACGAAGGAGATGGATGCACAGGCATTATCCACACTGCATTTGCCCCCAAATCCTGTATGTAATCCAACTTCGATATTAAACCCTGTAAATCTCCTATGCCATCACCATTACTATCGCGGAACGATTGCACAAAGACTTCGTAAACGATAGTAGAAGATGTCAGATCTTTTGTTTGAGGCATAGTACACGCAATCGGAAATAATAAAGTAAGAATAAGCACGCTGTATAATGGACTTCGTATATGAATAAAATCTTCTGACATAAGTTTAATAGGAATTCAACGTATTTATAAAGAAATCAATATCGTGTTTTGTATTGTAAAGAGGAACGGGTGCGATTCGAATTACATCAGGTTCTCTCCAATCAGCAATAATTCCTTGCTTTGCCAGATGTTCAAACATTTTTCTTCCGTTTTTTCTGACGAATAAGGACAATTGACATCCTCGTTCTTCCGGATTCTCAGGCGTAATGATTTCAATTTCATCTATACCTTTAAGTGCCGCATAAAATTTGGTAATAATCTCTATTGAAGTTTTTCGTAAATTTTTAATCCCTGCATCATCAAATATTTCCAGAGAGGCGCGCATTGCTGCAAGGGGGAGAATCGGAGGATTACTTAACTGCCAACCTTCGGCACCGGCTAATGGATCAAAATCATCACGCATCCTGAAACGTGTCTCCTTATTATGACCCCACCATCCTGACAATCTGGGGGTGGACAAATCCTGGCCATGTTTATTGTGAATAAATACTGCGCCTAAACTTCCTGGCCCTGAGTTAAGATATTTATAGCTACACCATGCTGCAAAATCAACTTCCCATTCATGTAATTCCATATCTACATTGCCTGTCGCATGTGCAAGATCGAAACCTACGGTGATGCCGTGGGCATGTCCAAGTTTGGTGATCTCTTTCATGTCGAGCAACTGTCCCGTATAGTAATTGACGCCCCCAAGAAAAATTAATGCAATCTGATCGCCTTGTTGTTTCAGTATTTCTTTAAGGTCATCGATCTGCAGGCAATATTCTCCGGGCGGAGGGGACCAATGAATGATGGTCTCATCCTGATCTAAATTGTGCCAGATTGCCTGAGAAGCCATAGCATATCTGTCGGAAGGGAAGGCATCGCTTTCCATTAAAATTATAAATCTTTTTTTAGTCGGTTTGTAGAATGAGGCCATCAACAGATGCAGATTGACTGTGAGCGAATTCATGACTACTACTTCGCTGGGGAAGGCCCCCACGAGTGTGGACATTGATTTTGTCAAAAATTCATGGTAGGGGAGCCATGGGTGTCTTGCGTGTAAGTGGCCTTCAACACCGAGTTCTGCCCAATCTTCTAATTCTGCATTGACGTATGTTTTGACGGTTTTGGGTTGGAGGCCCAGTGAGTTTCCACAGAGATAAATGGATTCTTTACCGTGGATGGCAGGGATATGGAATTGATCTTTGAATTGGCCGTAGATCATAAAAGTTGGCTGTAGGTTTTGAGAATTTGGACAAGATAGAAAAGAGGAAGGGGGAGTTAGGGGTTGGGGGGGGTGGGGTTAAATTTTGTAGTAGCATTTCGACGAAATTCTACAGCCGGAAGGTCTGCCATTATTGGGAAAACCAGTAATTCAAAAATTAGAATTTAGCCCAAATTTTATTCACCATTTAGGGAGGTCTTTTTGTTTAAGAGAGATTAATTTTCAATAGAGACGGATTTGCGGTTGTTATATAATTCTGCGTCAAAAGATTCAGTAGGATTTCGTAGAAATTCTACTCCCACAATCCCCACCAGCATTACATTCTAGCTATTCTATAAAAGGTATACTCACTTGATACCAACACACACTAATCATCCAATCAACCCCGACCCAGCTTAAACTCACTCTCACTTATATTCATCCACGACAAAGCCGATTTATATAGTAACCACTCCTTGGTAGTCCCACTATAGGGCATATGCTCTATCAACTTCCCGGGAACCTGCTCCCCCAAAGGAAATGGATAGTCACTTCCTAAAGCAATTTTTTCGGCACCTACCAGGTCAATCAGGTAGTCTAAAATCCGTTCGTCATGTACCAATGAATCAATCCAGAATTTGCCCAGGTAACTCGTTGGTGGTTTAGGATTGTCTATTGCACAGAGATCGGGCCTGACATTAAATCCATGTTCAATTCTTGAAATAGTTCCCGGAAATGAACCTCCGCCATGGGCAAATGCAACCCGCAATTTTGGAAAATTTTCAAAAACACCTCCGAAGATCATCGAACAAATTGCCCGACTCGTTTCTGCCGGCATTCCAACAAGCCAGGGTAACCAGTAACGCTCCATTTCACCCGAACCCATCATTTCCCAGGGATGAACAAAAATGCACGCATTCATTTGTTCGGCAGCTTCAAAGAATGGCATGAGCGCCGGATCATTTAAATTCCATGCATTGACATGCGATCCAATTTCAATTCCCACCATCCCCAGTTCATGGATGCATCGGTCCATTTCCCGGATCGCCAGATGCGGATCCTGAAGCGGTACAGTGCCAATACCGATAAATCGCTTCGGGTTTCTACTAACAACTTCCGCAATGTAATCATTGAAATATCTACTCGTTTCAAGAGCTTCGGTTCCTTTCGCCCAATAATAAAATAGGATCGGAATGATCGATAATACCTGCACGTCTACGCGTGTATCATCACATTCTTTGATGCGCACTATTGGGTCCCAACAATTTGCATCCACCTCGCGAAAAAACTTATCACCGACCATCATCCGCGCACTACAGGCACCACAATCCTCAAGATGTACAAACTGGCCATAACCAAATTTGTCAACCCATCGCGGAATGTCGCGTGGCATGATGTGTGTATGGATATCTATTTTCA
>JAYUXX010000301.1:0-3962 GCA_043752765.1 Saprospiraceae bacterium
TAAGTAATCGGGCACGAACATTATTGATGGCGAGGTCATATGACATCGTAGCAGGTGCACAATCAGAGCGATAACTGATAGGTTTTTCTTTTGGATTTATACCAGGTTTAGTGGCATCCGGACCTGGATATGCATAAGAGCTAACTGACGCACACATGATCAGTGATACAATTATGAGTGATATTCTTTTTTCCATAATATTTAGGCTAATGACAAAGAATCAAAAAATGATACTTACTAAATTAAAATTGAAGAGAAGCTCCCAGGTAGATACGACGTGGTAGTGTAAAAAAGTCTGAATTCAAAACACCCCATTGGTACGATAAGAGATAGTTGTCCACATCAGTTTCACGACCAGAGTCCCTGAGCGTTTGTATAGAGGATGCCCCTTCTGCTGTAGCGAGGAATCCATCATCATATGCGGAACCTGCTGCTGAATAAACGCCGATAATATTACGTGTGTCCAACAGGTTTTCTACGCGGAGGTAAACGTTCGCAAATAGCGGGCTAGGACTATCAACACCACCTATCCTGAATGATTTATCAGCTCTTAAATCAATACCGTAATTCCATGGTAAACGAGCACCATTGATAGCTCCACCGATTCCGGTACTACCGTATCGCTGTGGTTTCTGACGACGCGTATAGGGTCTGCCCGAAGCTGCACTGGCCTGAATACTGAGACCTGCGTCAGCAAATACATCAGCGCCAAACCATTTGGGACCATTGTATGAACTACCTCTTCCATATCTGAAATCAATATTAGCCGCAAGCCGATGTCTCTCGTCAAATGATAGAGCTGATAGGTAGCGCTGATTACCTCTTGAATTTAGATTCAGATCATTCTGAGTTGTCGCACTTGAACCAGTACCATCCGCGAACTGCAGCGTATACGCAAGTGTCATTTCAAGGTTTTGTGTCCTTCGCAAATCATAACTGAAAGAAAAACCTTTTACTGTACCAAAATCCTGATTACCAAAAGTCTTATAACTATTACCGGGAACACCAGGTACAAATAAATATGTCTGTGACTGGATCATATCTCTTAGCTCTTTATAATATGAGCTTAAGGTGATAGCACTTGAATTAGTAATTTTTTGTTTGAAGCCAACTTCAAAATCAATTGTCTTCTCAGGCTTTAGATTTGGATTATCTCGCGTTCCATTATTGGCCACTCCATCAGCCCAGTAATAATAATCAAGAGCGGTTGCAATTGTATTGGAAGGTGGTCTTTGTACAAGTACATCGTAATGCACGAAGAAGTTAGCTTCATCCGATATCGGGAATGAAAATGCAAGACGAGGCATCCAACTTATTTGAGGTTTGTAATCTTCGAATGACTGGGATGCGTTGAATTCACGACTGCGAATATTTCGATTAGCTGAATTTTGTTCAACATAGTAAGGATTTGGAATTTCATTTCCCAAAATTTCTGAACCATCGTTGACGGGGGTACCTTGTGCAGTATACCACTGATCACCATCCCGGTATGCTCTTACGTCTTTCGATCCTTCTGAAACTACATATACTTTCCAATCATTCTGAACTGCAGGTGGTCTGTCACCTGCATCCGGCAATTCAAAGAAATCGTTCGCTTTTATGATTTCATAAATTGAATACGGATCTTTTAGAACTTTTGTATTCGCGTCATAGCGATCCACTCTGAGACCTAATCTGAAAATGATGTCTTTGAAAGTGAATTTATCCTGAAAGTAAGCTGCGCTGTAGATAGGCTTATTCCCTGCGACAGGCAAAGTTCTTCTTCCTTCACTATCTTCTGTTGTGAAGAAATCATCAAAAGTGGTGTTGAAAGGAAGTTTATTTCCTAAATAGTCGTAACCATAATAACTGATTGCTTTTCGATCTGTAAGTTCGCTTGCGGCAAACATATCAAGGCTCAGATCATCCGGATTAAGGCCATCAATGTTTACATATTGATTGAGCGTTTGACCTGTTAGCTCACGAACTTTTCTATAGAACAAAAGATTTGGTTGTTCTTCCACCAAAGTTTGAAAAGTCATAATCTCATAATCTCCAGCTACGCCACCAATTATCACACTTAATGTATCAACACCAATGATCTGACTACTATCAAGTCCTAAAATATGTTTGCTGTTGGCTGCAAGACGCATATTATTCCACAAGTCTCTTGGATTGATCACCCATTGCCGATCATGTCTCTGCTCATATAACAACCCAAATTGTATGTTGTGTCTGCCCTGATCTGATCCACCGGGAACCAGGTCAAAGGATGCATTTAAATTACCCGTATGAATATCATTTTCACTCTTCGCAAATTGATTGTAGATCGAGCCAGTAGCAGTATGAAGACCTGAGAAAACAGTGTTTACCGTATTAGACCACTGTCCGTTGTAGACATTATAATCTCTAAAATCAAGAACAGCATCCTGGTCAAGATTATAATTATTGAGTAGTGTGTTGATGGTTGATGAGGGCGTATATCCTTCGGCGGAAAAGGTTTCTGTATAACCGAAATGCTCACCATAGAGATTAGAACCGGGAAACAAAGGCTTAGCAAATGGACTTGTTGTGTCAGAAGCAATTCCGACAGCTGATTCCCATGTCACGTCAAAATCTCCGACATAACCGTATTCAAATAGATTGTCCCTAAATCGCTGATCACCTTCCTCATAATATGATTTTTCATAACCATATTGCAGTGTGTAAGAAATATTCCTGATCAAGGATGATGTCGTAGTTGTAGCATTTGGATCGGCAGGGCCTGTACCGATTCGATGACGGAAACGTGCATTGGCTATATAGCCGTTTCTTTCCTGGTATGGGTTGTATTGCCAGTTAAGCAAGTTCCAGGCGCGGTTAGGAGAAAAGTTATTCTTACTGTCAAAATAATTACCACCTACGGTGAAATCAATTGCATCACTGATCCGGAAGTCAAGCTTACCGGTAATATCAAATCTTTCATCCCCAAGGTTAGGTCTGCTTTTAAGTAGTTCTACATCTGAGGCTTCTAATCGATCAGCAAAAAGAATAGGAGTTCCATTCTGATTTGTCAAGGGTTGTGCGCTAATTCGAGCAATGGCTTCTTCAGTTGCCCTGTACCCGCCAAATGCCTGTGGATCACTATCATCTCGAGTCCTGTATTGTCCCGAAAGCCGATATCCCAGAATAGTTCGATTAGTGGATTTGTTTTTGAGGAGTGGGCCACTAATGTTTCCAACGAACAGATTATAACCATAAGGGTCTGTTAGCTCTGAAGATTCTAGTTCAAATGCACCCGAAAATTCTGAAGAGGGACCTTTGGTAGTCAGTGAAATAAGTCCACCTGTCACATCACCATATCGGGCTTCAATTCCTCCTGTGATTACCTGGAGTTGTTCAATTTCGGATTGGGGTGGTGCCTGATTAGCACTAACGCGAACTCCGTCTACATAATAATTTGTACCATCGGACCTTGAGCCACGAATATTGACCGCACCACCGTCTATACTTGAAAGACCAGCTGTAGTAGCAGCGATTGCATTTATATTTTTGGTAGGAAGATAACGGATTTGCTCCGCGGTCTTAACACCACCTTGTGTGGTATTATCAAACTCGATCAAAGGTACCTTGTAGGCAATCACTTCGATGACGTCTAACTGAAGACCCGCATCAATTTTAAAATTTAGACGGATCGCTTTACCGGCCAAAACAACAACACCTGTCTGGCGTTGGCTTGGGTATCCTGTATAACTAACCTCTACGTCATAGGTACCGGGATCGATGTTAGAGAACACATAATTACCATCAAGGTCTGTCTGGGTTCCAGTCATCAGGTTACCATTTTTGAAGAGCACAACGTTCGCAAAAATGATCGTCTCTCCCGAAGTAGCATCGTTTACTTTTCCTTCAAGCGATGTTTGACTCCAGGCTATGAGCCCAAATGAAAATAGAATACTGGTGAGGAGTAATCTTCTTATCATAAAATCGACTTTAATTCCAAC
>JAYUXX010000302.1:0-3943 GCA_043752765.1 Saprospiraceae bacterium
CGGAGATTATCAAATCTCGTCAATGATATCCTTGATTTCTCCAGGTTAAAAGAGCATGATCTGATCCTTCAAAAAAAGCCCGTCGATATCCGAACCTTGGCTGAACACTGTCTCCGGATGAACCATCATTTGATTGGTGATAAATCGATATCGCTTCAGAATAAAATACCCAAAGAGCTTTCTTTTTGCTTTGCGGACGAGAATAGAATGCAACAGATACTGCAAAATCTGGTAGCCAACGCGATTAAATTCACGCCCCATGGTAGTGTCACCTTATCTGCCCGCGAAGTTGATGATATGATTGAGGTCAGCATATCAGATACGGGCATAGGGATCGAAAAATCAAAACAGGAATTAATTTTTAAAGAGTTTGAGCAAGCGGATGGTTCCATCGCAAGAGAATTCGGGGGAACGGGGATTGGGCTGAGTATAACCAAGTATCTGGTTGAGTTGCATGGCGGTAAAATTCATGTGGATTCGGAGCTCGGTGCAGGATCTATTTTTTCATTTACAATTCCTGCCTACAACGGTGAGGTGGAGCCAGCAATTGAAAAGCCTTTCTTATTACCCATGCCTGCTGATAAATCTGTTGCTGTAAAGAATGGAACTCCTCCCTTTATGATTTCGAATGGAAATGGAAAAGTGCATAAGGAAATCTTAATTGTAGATGATGAACCAGTCAATCTTAAAGTATTGAAGAATCATCTGGAACAGGCAGGTTACAATGTTACTATGGCTAAGGATGGGCATGATGCATTAGCGCTGTTACATAGCGGTAAAAAATTTAATCTCGTTTTACTTGATGTCATGATGCCGCGCATACCCGGGTATGAAGTATGTCAAAAAATCAGAGAACAGTTTCTCCTTTCCGAGCTCCCTGTGATTATGGTCACTGCAAAGAACCAGTTGAGTGATTTGGTGGAAGGATTAGCAGTTGGAGCAAATGATTACATCAATAAGCCATTTCTCAAAGATGAATTATTGGCAAGGGTAAAAACCCAGCTCCAGGCATTTGATATTTATGAGGCTACAGGCCGTTTCGTGCCTCATCAGTTTATTCAATCGTTAGGCAGGCAGGGCCTGACAGATCTTGAAAGAGGAGATATGGTCGAACGGAATGTCCATGTCATGTTTTCGGATATCCGTGATTATACTTCTCTTTCTGAAGACATGAGTCCAAAAGATAATTTCCAATTTGTCAATTCGCTTGCCGGTAAAGTGGGTCCCATTGTAAAACACCAAAACGGGATCATCAATCAATACCTGGGTGATACGATCATGATGTTGTTTTTGCATAAAGCTGATGATGGCATTCAGGCGGCGATTATAATTTTGAGAATGATTGATGAATACAGCCTTGTACGGAAAAGTAAAAACCGTAAACCGATTAAATTAGGTATTGGTATACATAGTGGTCCATTGATTATGGGCATTATTGGTGATTCAGGTAGGACAGAAGCCGCTGTTATTTCTGATACAGTGAATACAGCCTCCCGAATGGAAGGATTGACAAAGCACTTTGGTGTCAATTTTATTCTTAGCGATGCAACTGTTGCGAAGTTAGAAGACAGGGAAAAATTCAATCTTCGAAACCTCGGTAAAGTTCAGGTAAAAGGAAAGCATCACCCGATCGGAATTTATGAATGTTTTGATGGAGACAAACCAGATCAGATAAATCTAAAAAAAGCCAGTCTCGAGAATTTTCATGCCGGATTGCAAGCCTATTATGATAGAGATATGGTATCCGCGTTAAAATATTTTGAATCTGTGTACCAGGCCAATCCTTCTGACCTCACAGCGTTTGGTTTTCTCCATAAAGTGCATGGAAATCTCATCCATGGTTTAAGTGAAGACTGGAATGGTGTGGAGATGATGCATTTTAAATAGCAAGGAGCAAAGAGCAGGGAGCATGGGGCAGGGAGCATGGAGAACTGTCAAATGTAATTGCATCCGGACACATAGGTCTTTTGCAATCTTGTCAAATACGGGACGAACGGTCTAGATCATGAATGATGAAATAATATTGTCGATTAAGGACTAATTCATCATCCATTATCTAGAAAGAATTACCGGTTGGAAAATATAAACAGGGAATTTTATTCCTCAATCTTAATCAACCGTACTTCTACACGCTGATTCCGCTTACGACCTTCAGGGGTTTGATTGGTTGCAACTGGTTTTCTTTTTCCATAGCCCTTAGAGATTACTCTACGTGATTCAATTCCTTTACCTATCAAATAGTCGGCTACTTTTTGAGATCGCTCAGTACTGATACGATCACAATAATCATCTGCCGGCAAACCATTTGTATGACCCGCTACTTCAATGATCGTCGTAGGATTATCATAAAGGAAATCATACAACTCATTGAGCGATGGAAAAGCTTCAGGATTCACATTTACGCTGTCAGCCTCGAACTGGATTTTTTCCATACGAATGGGTTCTCCGGATGCGAGACGATCTGCAGTAAGTTCAGGAAGGACTTTTTCTTTAATGATAAATTCACTTGTTGCCGTACATCCATTCTGATCGGTCACGACAATCTGACCTTTACCTAGTGGAAGCTTTACAGCCTGTGAAGTCGTTTCACCAGATGACCAGCTATATTTAAATGGAGCCTGCCCTCCTTTAATCTCAATACCACCTTTCCCATCACTGATCCGATCATTCGTTGCAGATCTCAAATTGACAACATCCAAAACCATTGGTGCAGGGGCCTTAATAATGTATTCTGATTTTGCTTCTTGCCCCGATGCATCCTTAACCGATAAATTATAACTACCAGGTTTGACGTTCGAAAGTGTCGGCCCGGTACCACCATTGCTCCATGAGAAAATATAAGGTGGTTTGCCACCTTTCGCAGTAGCCTCAAGATTTCCTTCTGCAAGATCAGCACACAAGACTGCTCTGGCCTCTTTAATAGAAGCTGATAGCGACAAGATATTCTCGGGAATGAGTACACTTATTTCCTGGCTGCAACCGGCTGCATCTGTTACAACCATGCTTTGTATTCCCGGACTTAATTTATCAATCAGTATCTGAGTCACATTATTAGCAAGGACGCTGTTGCGAAACGAATAAGGAAGTGTTCCACCTGATACTTTCAACGTTACATCACCATCTGCATTTCCGGTAGATGCAGGCGTGATGATGTTTGCCTCGATCTGCAAAGGTTTAGGTTCGCTTACTGTTATTTCAGAGGTAATCGAATTGCCTGTTGCATCTATCAGCTTAAGCGTATAATTGGAAGCGCCAATGTTTTCAATATCAACTGTTTTCCATTCTTTTCCTCCACCAGTCCACAAATACGTATAGGGTTCTTTTCCGCCACGTACTTCAGCACTCAACGCAGCTTCTTTCTGACCCGAACAATTTATTTCTTTGAACTGATTTATATCCACTACAAGCGGGAGTATATTTTCTGTGATGATCACAGTGCTTTCTTTCGTACAACCATTTTCGTCGGTTACAATTACGGTGTGATTCCCTGCATTCAATTTTTCTGCACGTGCCACCTTTTCGCCGTTATCCCACATGTAAGAATACTTGCCTTTTCCGCCCGAGGCAGTTACCGTTGCGCGTCCGTTACTTCCATTAGTGGAGGCTGGTGCATCTACTTTCACATCTATCAGAAGCGGGAGTGGAGCATCTACGGTAACCGCTGTTGTAGCACTATGACCGATTGCATCAGTTACAGTTAGTGTAAACAATCCATCTTTCAAAGAACTCAAAGATGCAGTACCGGCATCATTACTCCATTTGTATATATAAGGTTCTTTTCCGCCCGTAACATTTGCTTTGATCGCCGCATCTCCCTGATCTGCACATTTTATTTCTACGACCTGATCAATAGATACCTGTAAGGCAAGTATGTTTTCTGAGATCTCAACTTCACCGACAGCTGTACATCCGGCACCATCTGTTACAGTAACCTGATGTTTGC
>JAYUXX010000303.1:0-3940 GCA_043752765.1 Saprospiraceae bacterium
GTTCCCAGTAGGCTCGGTAGTGGTGATGGACAGAGCGTATGTCAAATATGAATACTTGAATAATTTGGACAGCAACGGGATCTATTTCGTCACCCGGCTTAAAAGGAATGCGGATATTGAATTAGTCGAATCCTTTCTTACCAATAACAAGCACGAACATATTCTATCCGACGAGGATATCAATCTGTCATTTGGTGTATGATAATTGAAATATAGATCTATGTTGGGTGATGACAACTTCAATAAATGATATTGAAAATGAGAATTTAGCATTAGTTCCGAACCCTGCGAGAGATATTATTACGATTGTTGGATTGGAACACGAAATTGAGCGTGTTTATGTTTTCAACACTTTAGGAAATCTAGTTTTCATTGGTAGAGACAAACAAGTTCAAATCAGTAATCTTTCTTTAGGATATTACTATATAATAATCCAACTTATAGAGGGAGGTATCAGTACTGCAGGATTTATTATAATTTAAAACTTTTATTTTGAAGAATAGGAATAAGAAATAACTATTTTAAATATAAGTGATTGAGTTGTATGATGTCTCCTTTGGCTGGAATTTCTATATGATTAAAACCATCTTCCATAAGAAATGAGCGCCAGGCTTGTTGGGTATCGTATTCACCGTGAACAAGAAATAATTTTTTCAGTTTTGGTTTTTGATTTTCGATAAAGTCCTTCATTTCTTTGCGATCTCCATGTGCTGAAAACGAATCCATCACCTCAACATCTGCTTTCACTTGTTTGTATTCACCAAATACTTTTAATCCCTGTGCTCCGCTTCTAAGTATTCCTCCTGGAGTTTCGGGGGAACAATACCCCACAATTAAAAAGGTATTCTTTGGATCTTCGATATAGTTGAAGAGGTGATGTTTTACACGTCCGGCATTCATCATACCTGATGACGCAATAATGATGCATGGTTCCTTGCTGCTATTCAGTGCCTTTGATAGTGCGACATCCCTCACGTAAACCAGGTCATTGAAACCAAATGGATTTTCATCGATTAACAGATATTTATTCATCTCATTGTCAAAACATTCCGGATGAGATCCAAATACAACAGTGGCATTTATAGCAAGTGGACTATCCACATATACTTTGATGCGGGGTAGTTTGTTTGCGTGATGGGCCTGATCCAACAGGTATACAAGCTCCTGCGTTCTTCCAATACTAAAAGCAGGAATGATCAGCTTACCTCTTTTCCGGATGCAGGTGTTTGTAATTATTTCGAGGAATCGATCAATTTCATTCGGAGGAGATTCATGGATTCGATCTCCATATGTTGACTCACATATTAAATAGTCACATGGCGGCATAGGTTGTGGGTCACGAAGAATGGGCCGATTGGGCCGTCCGATGTCACCTGTGAATCCTACATAAGTTGTCTTCCCATCTTCAGTGACTTCAAGTGTTACTGAAGCACTTCCGAGGATGTGACCTGCATCGGTAAACATTATTTTTACACCCGTGCAGACAGAGTGCCAATGATTATATCCGTATCCGATAAATTGGTCCATAGTCTTATCCACATCAGCAGTATTGTAAAGAGGAAGTCGTGGAACAAAGACCGTTTCTCTTATTTTATTTGCATTCTTCTTATTATAATATTCGGCATCTTTCTCCTGAATAAATGCACTATCTAATAACATGATGGCGCAAAGACTTCTGGTAGCGTGGGTTGCATGAATATTACCTGTAAAACCATCTGCTACTAATTTAGGTAGACGTCCCGCATGGTCCATGTGTGCATGGGATAGGACAAAACAATTTATCTCCGACGGATTAAACAGAAATTCATTATTCGAGATTAAATCTTCAGCAAAACTTCCCTGGAATAATCCACAATCGAGAAGGATCTTAAATCCATTGTCCAGTGTAAGTAAGTGACAGCTACCCGTGACTTGCCGGGCGGCTCCGCAGAATTGTAATTTCATATAGGAAGGAAATAACGAGGAGATCGAAGTTGGATATTAGTAATACGCAGCAGAGAATTTGATTCTGGCAATGGATTAGTAAGTTTCTCAGGTTATAAAGCTGATGGAGGTTAGTAAGTTTATAAAATGATAAAGTTTAACAAGTATTGTTCACTGTTTCCGGCTTTGTTCATTACTCCACTTCAGCCCGACTTATTTCTGCAATTCGAATACCTTATACCTTGCTGGTCAATCCTGCCTTAAAATAAATCCTGTTGAGCCGGGCAATATGCGAGACCGAAATTTCCTTAGGACATTCTGCTTCGCAGGCATAGTTATTGGAGCAACGCCCAAAACCTTCTTTATCCATCTGAGCCACCATTGATAAAACACGACGCTCATTCTCAACTTCTCCCTGGGGCATTAATGCAAGATGTGATGCCTTAGCTGCTGTAAAAAGCATTGCACTTCCGTTCGGACATGCAGCGACACAAGCTCCGCAACCAATACATGCAGCAGCATCCATTGCCTCACCGGCCTGATCTTTTTCAATCGGGATGGCATTACCATCCACAGCCTGTCCCGTATTGACAGATACAAATCCTCCTGATTGAACAATCCGATCAAACCCGGAACGGTCTACGACGAGATCCCGGATGACTGGAAATGAAGTAGCCCTGAAAGGCTCCACCCATAATTCCTGACCATCCTTAAAATACCGCATATGCAACTGACATACTGTGGTGCCATCCAGTGGTCCGTGAGGACGCCCATTTATGACCATACTGCATGAACCACAAATACCTTCGCGGCAATCATGTTCAAATGCTACAGGTTCCTTTTTGTCAACGATAAGTCCCTGATTTAATACATCAAGCATTTCAAGGAATGACATGTGCTCATTGGCGTCGACATTGTATGTGGCGAATTCACCTTTAGATGTCTTAGACCGTTGCCGCCAGATATGTAGTTTAAGTTTCATTTTTTGACTTTTCTGAACTATTCAATTTTGAATTGTACACAATGAATTCAATTGGCTGCTTCGGTCCACGCTATTTGTAACTCCGTGTTTTTAATTCCACGTTTTCAAATTCCAAATCTTCTTTGTGCAGTGTTGGTATATCGTTTGTATTTGTCCATTCCCATGCTGCTACATAAGTGAACTTAAGGTCATTACGCAAGGCCTCTCCATCGGGTGATTGATACTCTTCACGAAAGTGTCCGCCACATGATTCATCACGATGAAGCGCATCCAGGATCATAAGTTCCCCCATCTCAAGAAAATCCGCAACACGATACGCTTTTTCTAATTCCGGATTGAAATCCTGATCGCTACCTGGAACAAAAAGATCTCTGTAGAATTCGTCTCTTAATTCCTGAACCATTTGTTGTGCTTTCTTAAGTCCTTCTTCATTTCTGGCCATGCCGCAGTAGTCCCACATGATATGTCCCAACCTGCGATGAAAACTCTCTACAGATTGGGAACCTTTGATATTTGTCAGCATTTTCATTCGTGCGTCAACAGCATTTTCTGCTGCAATAAATTCAGCAGAGCCAATATCAATTTTCGGAGTGCGTATATCCTCGGATAAAAATGTACCGATCGTATACGGTATGACAAAGTAACCATCAGCAAGACCTTGCATCAAAGCACTTGCACCGAGACGATTGGCTCCGTGGTCAGAAAAATTACATTCGCCCAGTGCGAACAATCCCGGAATATTTGTTTCGAGATTATAATCAACCCAGATACCACCCATCGTATAATGGATCGCAGGATAGATCATCATCGGTGTCTTATATGGATTTTCCCCTGTGATCTTTTCGTACATCTCAAAAAGATTACCATAGAGTTCACTCACTTTTTGTTCTCCAAGTTTTCGTATTGTTGCAGCATCCGGTTTATCCATTCCTTTCGTACTTGCATCCGATGTTCCGTAGCGAATTATAGCGGATTCAAAATCCAGAAAAACTGCGAGGCCTGTTTGATTGACACCGAATCCTTCATCACATGCAA
>JAYUXX010000304.1:0-3936 GCA_043752765.1 Saprospiraceae bacterium
ATATCTCCGATTTTTATACCTATGAAATCTACATCGGAAACAGACTCTTGAATAAATGGAAAATTTATTGATTCATTAAATGGCCAGGGATTGGTAACATCAGAGAATATGAAATCTTTAGGTACAAATCTCCAGCTTTCACTTCTTGGAAACTCTGTATACCTACCTAATATTATTTTTCTCAATTCTACAAGATCAAAGGCGCTTATACTCTGGCTATTATTAGCATCGGCTGCGATTAAGACATATGGGTTATTGATGGTTTCTATGCCTAATAAATGCTTCTGAATTTTAACAAGATCCAGTGTGGAAACACCATTTTTGTGATTATCGTTTTTAGCAGGGCTAATGGTAAAGTCTTGCCCCTCTATATTAGAAAATAAATACACACCATCCTCCGCGGTTATATAAGTAGGAAATACATGGCCAGGTTGAGTAAGGGTCACATGAACGTTTCCGATTCCCAACTGATATCTATCCTTAATGTGTCCAGTTAAAAAAGTTTCTTCATGATAGCAATGAACTGAACCATGTTCGAGGATGATTAACTTAAACATTTCCCTTTCAATATTTCTCTCATGCCATTCAACTGTACCATTGCAGTTTATATCCCTTCCTTTATCGGCTATCCAAATATCCTGGAGAAATATAACGCCCCAATTTTGGAAATCACACACATAAAAAACGCTATCGGCTGCGAGATAATCAGGTGAGAAACTATAAAGAAATGTGCCCTCTGTTGTGCAATCGTCTGATATCTCATACACCAGGTCCGATAATGTCAAATGTACATACCCAACAAGTGTGGCGGTTCCAATTAATGGGTCATCCGGAATGTTATAAACAGGCTTAAAACAATCATACACATCAATTCTTCTTTCACATACTGTCACCTGTCCGCAAGAATCCGTTACAATCCATTTGATACGGTGATAGGGCATGCATCCGGATGTGTAGGGAATTCCATTTTCACTTATTTGTACATCAGGAGATAATTCGGAATCAAATGATAATTCGGCTTCGCCTAGTGAATCAGTAAGAATTGAAATGGGCGATTGTAAAAGATACGCCGCTGAAGTATCATGAAAAAATAATTGAACCTCATATCGAAGGTTTTTTCCGCAAGTGGACCGAACCTTTATTTTCTGAGATATGTGAACACTGCAGGAGGTAGCGTTGGGATTATTTTCTCCTAGATAGATTTTATTGTTGGCCGGTAGCCGTACGCCTTCATCCGAAACACATAAGGAATAAGGTATATCGCTGCAATCAGTAAACTCGGGACCAGATTGGGATTTAGCTATGTTTTGCACTGCGAGGAACAGGCATAAACATGCAGCTACTTTGAAGTAGTTGTTTTTCACGGGATTGATATTAATAGTGCACAAAACAAAATTTCCTGTACACCACGTTCATATAAATTTAATCAATTCCCTCAAATATGTTCTTAAAAATTAAATCCTCTGAAATGCTCTAAAAATCATCGCAGCAAAATAAATTACTTCAAATAATGTGGAATTAGTAAACTTAATAAACCTATAAACCCGATAAACGTAATTCCTGATTACTTCAAGAGTTTATATGCACGCCTCCACTCACCCTTACTGATCAAACCATTCGCAAGAGAAATACTTACAACACCTGAACCTATAATGCCAATTTTCTTTTCCATTTTATTTCAATTTTTAAGAACCTAAATTTTCTGCCTTTCTGTCTTTCTGCCTTTCTGTCTTTCTGTCTTTCTGCCCTTCCTCATTTTCCGGCCATTCTGCCTTTCTCCTTTTCTGCCCTCATGTTCTACCTTCCTTCCTCACATCCACGATCCATTTTTCTGTAAAATATTCGTGCGGAAAATAATCTGTGATCGGTTTAAATGCTATTTTAAAATTAGGGGTTAATTCCTTCCGTATGTCTCTTTGATTTCCACCCTTTAATACGATCCATCGATCTTGATCTGTTAAATGATGTGTCCAGTCCACCATTTGATCTAATGCGCTGACAGCCCTCCCAATAATGAGATCATATTTACCTTCATAGGATTCAACTCTTGAATGTACACTTTCAACATTTTCAAGGCCAAGTGAGGATGCTACTTCATACACAACATGAATCTTTTTTGCAGTAGAATCAAGAAGTGTAAATTTCACCTTTGGAAACATAATCGCGAGTGGTATTCCCGGAAAACCACCACCAGTTCCAACATCAAGCACAGTCATCCCATCTAAAAATGGATTATACAATGCTAAAGCAAGCGAGTGCAATACATGATGTTCGTAAAGATGATCGATATCCTTACGACTGATCACATTGATCTTTTCATTCCAGCCCGTATACAAATCATGGAGAGCCGCCATCTGCTGTCGCTTCGACGATTCCATATCAGGAAAATACTTTTCGATTAATTCCATGTTTTCTTTTTACCCAGCCCTGTATAGATGCCCATGCCGCCAAGATAAAACGCATAATTGATCTCCAGGAAAAGATACCATTTCACTGTATCACGATCTCCAAGTCTCTTTGTCCATCCAGCATATATGATCCACCTTATCAACAATCCTATCAACATCACCGGTAACCATTTCCACCAGAACGTACCCACTATCAGGAAAGGAATTAACAGCCAGTGTAATATGACGGCCATACCAAATATGCCCGGTTGCCACCACAAACCATTTGTATAAAAATGACCCGCGGACATATGCCGGTGTTTTTGTTTTATCCAATCCTGCCATGATGGTTTGGGTTCAGAGATTACATGAGATTCAGGATCAGCACATATGTTGAACCGCAAGTGAGATGCCATCATCTGTACCCATAAATCGTCATCTCCATAAGGTATAGAAGACTGTGAACTATATGGATCCTTTTGAAGGAAAAAAGAACGGGGATAAAGCATATTTCGCCCTACGCCCATGTATGGTTTGCCTGCCAACGTCCAGGACATATACTGTATGGCGGTTATAACCGTTTCAAAACGGATCAACAAATTCAACCAACCATTTTTTCGCTTAGAAGGCGAATATCCCAAAACCACCTCACCACGTTTTCCTTCTGCCACCATCTTACGGATCCACTGATCAGAGTTAGGATTGCAATCCGCATCTGTACATAATATAAGATCAAATCTGGCATTCAAGACGCCCTTGGTTAATGCATGTTTTTTGCCCTGGCGATCCGATGCCATTAAATTTACTTTTGAAAAATGAGCAACATGTTCTTCCAATAATGCTTTTTCCGAAGGCATGCTGTGATCATCAATAATAATAACTTCGAACAAAGGATAATCCTGTGCATGAATGGATTCGAGATTATCAATAATTTTTGATAAATCATTTTTATGTGCAATGATTATGCTTACACCAGGCCACTCTGAAATAGTACGTTTCACAGAAGGAGGCTTTCTTCTAAAGATTACCATGTAGTAGCCTGTCAACACCATAAGGCTTACAAACCAAATCCATTCTAAGATTATCATCATGACTTCATAACATATAGTGCAGAATGCATAAGGCTAAGCTTTTTATTTTAAAAAATCAATTGGCGTCAGCTAAAGTTGAACAAACATAGTATTGTGCAGGCAGGAAATACTAATAAATTGAATCCTCGATCGATTTCCGGTATGTCCTCTGCTCTCTGCTTGTTACTTTTGTCCCCTTATTTAAAAAATATTAAAATGTATAGAACGCATACGTGTGGAGAATTGAGGATGTCGCATGCAACAACGCAGGTCACCATGAGTGGTTGGGTTCAGGCATCGCGGGATCTTGGGGGGTTAACGTTCGTAGATATTCGTGACCGGTATGGTATCACCCAGGTGGTATTCAATATGGATACAAATCCAGCACTATGTCAGCAAGCCCGTAAACTGGGCAGGGAATTTGTCATTCAGGTCTCCGGAGTGGTAAGAGAACGTAGCAGTAAAAATCCAAACAGGCC
>JAYUXX010000305.1:0-3935 GCA_043752765.1 Saprospiraceae bacterium
ATGCTAAACACTATAATGAGAATACCAAACGTACCGAGGAAATGAAACGGCCGCATTGAAAATCGATTCCAATACCAGATTACAATCATGTCAACCAGCCCTTTCATCATTCTCTTGAAATTATATTTTGAAATCCCTGCCGTTCTGGGACGATGATTTACTTCGAGTTCACCTATCTGGAATCCACGCATCTTTAACAAAGCAGGAATAAATCTGTGCATCTCACCATAAAGATTCAGATTGTCGAAACATTCCCTTCGATAGACCTTCAACGTACAACCACTATCATGGATCCCATCTTCAACAAGCATAGATCGCAGAAGATTAGCACCACGACTCACGACTTTTTTTGAAAAGGGATCTTTTCTGTTTTTACGCCAGCCCGACACCACATCAAATTCGTTTTCTTCAAGATGCTCTATCATTGCCTTGACGTCTGCAGGATCATTTTGAAGGTCCCCATCGAGCGTCACGATATACGGATATTGTGACGCCTTAATGCCTGCATCAATTGCAGACGTCTGTCCGAAATTAGATCGAAAGCGGATGACCGTGGCCGGTGATAATGATTTCAGTTTCTTGTATGTCCCATCTGTGGAACCATCATCCACCAGGATGATTTCAGTAGGCACACCTAATGTAGAAGCAAGGTGAATGAGTTCATAATGAAGCTTATCAACATTATCCACTTCGTTATACATCGGGATGATAAAGGAGACAGGCTTCATAGACTAGTTAAGTTATTCCATGGTACGATTTATACCACTCCACAAATTTACGAATGCCATCTGCAAGATCAGTCGAGGGAGAATAGCCTGTCAGATTTTTTAACTCGCCGGTATCCGCCCAGGTTGAAATCATTTCTCCGGTTTGCAAAGGCAACAAGTTCTTTTTTGCACACCGTCCCAAATTATTTTCGAGGAGTTCGATGAATAATAAAAGATTTACCGGACTACTTCGACCAATGTTCAGAATTCTGTGCAGATGATCATTTTCATTCGAAGGAGGATGATCCATTACAGAAATAATTCCCTGTATGATATCATCGATGAATGTAAAATCACGTTCCATCGCTCCATTGTTGTAGATATCAATATTTTCTTCTTTCATTATCTGATCTGCGAATTTATAATACGCCATATCAGGTCTTCCCCAAGGTCCATATACAGTAAAGAATCTCAGTCCAGTGGAAGGTATTTTATACAGCTCAACATATGAGTGTGCCAGAACCTCACCCGCTTTTTTGGTAGCGCCGTACAACGAAATGGGTTGATCAGTTTGAGTGGATTCTTTAAAGGGGACTTCGGCCGCAGTACCATATACACTTGAGCTGCTGGCATACACCAGATGTTTGACTGGGTTCATTCGACAACCTTCCAGAATATTGAAGAAGCCCTGCACATTGCTGTCAATGAAAGATTGCGGATATCGAATGCTATGTCGTACACCAGCCTGTGCAGCCAGGTGAATTACAACTTCGGGACGTAGGCTTGTAAAAAGATCATTGACTGCACCAGCTTCAATTAAATCCCTATAATAAAATTGAAATCCCGGATTTCCATTGACAACCTGATTAACTTCCAGTTTATGTTCATCGATGCCCAGGTTATTCAACCGCGCTACCTTCAGGGCAATATCATAATAAGCATTAAGGTTATCAAGTCCATGCACATCATGCCCTTGATTAAGCAATACCCTGCATAGGTGATACCCGATAAAACCTGCAGCACCCGTAACCAGAATCTTCAATGATAATTGAGTTTGCGCGCAAGATATAAAATAGGCGTCCTTACATGAGTACAATTACTAACATAGCAACTCTATACCATTGAGAATGTGTGGTGAAAGGGATTGTCTATATTTATTGGCATAAATTAAACCTATCCGACCGGGCGAAGTCAAACCTTCAACTGGTCATTAAAGCCTGTGACAACTATGGCAGATTTACTTGATTTTCCAAAACTAATTGGCAAACAAACCAAAGAGCGATCTACTGACATCTTCAAATCAGGGAAAATGGATCCTGTCCTGCTTGCTCCTCCCGTAGAGATCAGAGGTAGCCTGAATCCATTCCTTGGAACCTGGAATCAACATACAGCCAGACATTTGTTGAAGCGGGCTATGATCGCGCCAAATGCAAAACAAATTGCACAGGCAGTGATTGATGGTCTCGGAGGAACACTCCAAAAATTATTTGCTGCTTCTGCGGATCCCGGTCTTCCAATAAATTACAACGAGCAGAATGACCCCAATGTCCCAATAGGAAGTTCATGGGTGAATGCACCTTCTAGCCCTCAACTAAATTACCCGCAGCGTTCAGTTCGCGCATGGCAGATGTCTCTTTTTCTGAACGAAGGAGTCAGTCTCAGAGAGAAAATGGTACTCTTCTGGCACAATCATTTTGTCACAGGAAATGCCCCCGCCGGTAAACTGACTTATCAATATGTAAAACTCCTTCGCGATAATGCATTTGGAAATTTCCGGACCCTTACAGAAGAAATCACAGTCAATCCACTCATGCTCGATTATCTCAATGGAAATGAGAATAATAAAAATGCTCCGAATGAAAACTTTGCAAGAGAACTTCTTGAGCTATTTACCATCGGCAAGGGAGATTTGGCGGGTCCAGGGGACTACACCAATTATACCGAAGAAGACATAAAAGAAATTGCGCGTTCGCTTACTGGCTGGACCATTGATTTCCAGGGCCTGCAGGGTGGTGGTGATATTCCTTCGTCCATCTATAGACCTAACCGTCATGATACAGGAAGTAAAACTCTTTCACCTCGCTTTGGAAATGCGGTCATCACAAGTCTTGGCAATCAGGAATATAAACAAGTGATTGAGATTATTCTTCAGCAGGATGAAGTTGCCAGATTTATGGCCAGGAATTTATATCGCTGGTTTGTGTATTATTTTATCGATGCCGAAATTGAATCATCGGTCATCGAACCCTTAGCTGAAATACTAAGACAGGAAAACTATGAAATTCAACCTGCCTTGACCGCATTATTGTCAAGTGATCATTTTTACCATGAAAATGCAATTGGTGCTATGATCAAAAGTCCGGTCGATTTTACTGCATCGGTGATAAAGCCTTTTGAAGTAGAGATCGACTTTAATCTAAATCAAACATATCAGCTCTGGCTTGCTTTACATGGTTTAAATTCTGTGATCCAGCAGGATGTTTTTAATCCACCTGATGTAGCTGGATGGAAAGCATATTATCAGGAACCGGTTTTTTATCGCAATTGGATTAATAGTGTTACGTTGACGGTGCGAAGGGCATTGACAGATGGCATGGCTTCCGGCCAGATTGATGTTTTTAATCGGCCTTGGGGTATCGATGTTCTCAAAGTGGTCAATGGTATTCCCAATTCAACGGATCCGAATGTCATGATCCAGTCATTGGTAGACCTGGTACTTCCGTATAATTTATCAACTGAGCAACTGGCTTATTTAAAAGAAGTTTTGATACCCGGACTTCCTGATTTCGAATGGACAGTTGAGTATGGTCTTTATCTAAGTAATCCATCAGATGATGTGATCCGAATGGGAGTTGAGAATCGATTGAAAGCTTTATTTATTTCATTATTAGCATTACCAGAATTTCAATTACAATAACGGTCCAATCATTCCTTTAAATTAAAAAATATGAAAAGGAGAAATTTTCTACGCACAGGAACACTTTCTACCGTACCGATCATGCTCAATGGCATGAAATTGGGTGCTGTTCCATTTCCATTTCTCTTCAACGGAGGACCGGACAATGACAGGGTATTAGTGTTGATTCAGCTTAATGGAGGTAATGACGGACTTAACTGCGTAATACCTTTAGACCAATACAGCGCATTAAGTGCAGTACGTCCAAATATTCTCATTCCTGAATCCAGTGTGCTGCAGGTTGAAACATCTTTAGGCTTGCACCCCGCAAT
>JAYUXX010000306.1:0-9458 GCA_043752765.1 Saprospiraceae bacterium
TCCATTAGTAGTGGATCAGGTTGTAGTCACACTGAGAATATAATGCAGGTAACGAATCCTGAATCAGGAATAGACTATGTGTGGTCCGATGGACAAAAAGGCATAAGCATCCTTACAAAAAATGCCGGCGGTTACTTTGTGATTGCCACAAATGAAAATGGTTGTTCGCGTAAGAGTAATCTAATTGAAGTAAATCAGGCTGCCTCTGTTGACGAAATTCCGGGGGGATGTTATATCAAATGCGATCCGCTTGAAGTGTGTTTACCATCAATCAATGACGTTACATCATGGAGCATTTTTCAAAATGATGTTTTATATGCGAACGGTACTGTTTGGCCATCCAATTATATGATCACTACGGATGGAAGTTACACGATAGAAGTAACCACAAGCAATGGATGCATAGCAACATCGGACCCTTTAGATATAGTATTGTATCCCGGAGTTGGTTCGATTACGGTACTTACTTATCTGGACGTAGATCAGGACGGAGCCATTTCTGCAGTTGACGTTCTAATGCCTGGAATTCCGATACAAATTATTTCTGGTGATGGTCTGCATGAAGGCAATACCAATACACTATCGAATGGTGGTTTTGTTTTTGAAGACTATCCCGTTGCAGCTTACATTGCATCTTTCAATCCTGCTTTGCTACCTTCCCAGTGGAGGATTATAATGGATTCAATACAAACAAATTTAGTGACATGCGATGATTCAGTTGTGGTTTCCTTATTGCTGGATGTAAATTGTAGCGTTGCAGGTACCGACTTGTTTATTGAAAGTTGTCCCGGTGAAGAAGTTATACTTGGAGATAGTATCTGGAGCGATATAGGACAATACACTGTTCACATGATGAGCTCAACTGGTTGTGATTCAGTTTTCGAAATAAATATTCTTTGGCCTGATTCTCTTGAAATTGGTACCACTGTTTGGGCTGATATTGATCACAATGGAATTCTCTCTCCTGCAGATACTGTTGTTGAGGGCATCACGATTGTGATCGATCGAATGATCAATCAGGCACCCTATATTGAAGTTACAGATGCATTTGGCATGGTGCACGGAGTTTATCCTGCAGGAAATTATGGAGTGTCGATAGTTAGCAGTTCTTTACCTGCTGGATTTGTGATCGTATATGGTTCGGAATTCATTTCAGATACTGTTTGCGGCAAATCACATTTTGACTTTTTACTGACACCTGGTTGTTCAGATGTATTTATATTCAGTCAGGTCCAGATATGCAACGGTGATTCAGTGTTGATCGAAAACCAAGTGATTACTAATGCCGGAGTATATTCATTTATGCTCAATCCTCCTGGAAGTGGCTGTGATTCATTTCTTGAAATTTATGTTACCGTGTTCCCTGAACCGATTATTGAATCGTTTATTGATTGGAATTGTCTGCAACAGGGCTACATCGAATTAACTGTGGAGGGTACCTCGCCATTTATATATTCGTGGGATCCGTTTCTACAAGGTGATTCAATTGTTTCAGGCCTCATAGATGGAGTATATAGTGTTACTATTTCTGATGGGAATGGATGTGCTGTTTCTGAAACCTTTACCATCCAAAGTCCTTCACCATCTATTTTTGATATTCCATCACAATATGAAATTCATGAGGGAGACAGTATAGAAATATCTGTTTATGGAACCCAGGGTTTGAATGGATTACATTTTCAGTGGACGCCATCAAATTTTTTGAATTGTGATACGTGTGCTCAAACTATTGCATATCCGGATTCTATTACAACTTATACGGTGAATATCACAGACGCGGATGACTGTGTCTATATGTTGTCTACTACAGTTGAAGTAACACATGATTCGGCTCTCATAGATCAGATTTATATACCAAATGTTTTCTCACCGAATGATGATGGCATCAATGATCGTTTTACATTCTTCAGTTTTCTGCCTGATGTCTATATACATGAGTTCACATTGATGGATCGCTGGGGCGAAATGGTTTTCTCGATCTCAGATATACGACTGGCAGACTTTGCCGGTTGGGACGGTGTGTTCAGGGAAAAACCACTTAACCCGCAGGTTTTTGTATACTTCGCTAAAGCACGACTGTCGGATGGAAGAGAAGTAAAACTTGCAGGCGATGTAACCCTGGTCAGGTAAGCTCAGGGAATTCTTTCTTTACACCTCATGGCCTGTTTCTTTCTTCTGTTTTGTTTGCTTCGAAAAGCTATAAACATCTTCTACAGCTCTGTATCGCACCATTACCTCACCGGTCGCCAACAATATGACACCGCTAATGAATAATCCATTCCGGATCATCTCGATTATGGAAGTCCATGTAGGCCAATAGTTGCGAACAAATATTAATTCAAAAGCAATCACAAGTGCACTGGATAACAAGAGTATTAAACTAATATTCCGATACGGACGAACCAAATATTTTTTTTGCCGGATGATACAGTTAATTAAAAATAATTTCGTGCTTTCATGATCCGGGTTAATCTTGAGAAGTTCTTTCAGAATGTGCACCGCCTGATCGATTCGATCAAGATTATGAAGTGCCGCGGCTTTCTTAAAAAGTGTTTCAAAATAAACATCCTGATCACGATGCATCACGATATTTCTTTCAATACTCATCTCAAGTATTTGATCTGCTAGTTTCGCATGCCTGCTATATTCCCCTGTCTCAAACAATGCCTCCCCATACAACACCATCATATCAAAATATTCTTCTACATCAAGCTCCCGTAGTCTGAAAAAATTCTCTTCGATATAATCGATTTTTTCCTTGTAATCATTTACCTCAATGGCCAGGAAGGCTTCATAGGTTTCAGAGTGTTCGGTATACAAGGGCTTTTTCATCTCAATGGATAGATAAATGGCCTGCTCGGACTGGCATCCAGTTCCATTGCGGGAATTTGTATCTCAAGTAAATATAGGCCATCGGGTACTACATTGTCAACAAAGATCATCTCGGTAATGGTTGCATTCTGACGAATATTTTCAGGATACTGCCAAAAAGCTTTGTGAGCGGCCAACAGTCCTCCATCCTCCTCACGATCAACCGATGGAAGATCTATCAAAAGATGTTCGATGCCGGTCCCAGCCATTTTAACCAAAACATCTTGATGGATATAAGGTGGATTAGTACCTCCATAATGACGGGTTGTTTTGTCCTGATGGTTAGGTAGTGTGCGAAGAATGATCGCCTCAACGTTCTCTTCCCAATCCACATTTTTTATTACCCGATCACCATTTTCCTGCTGCTCAGGATACACAGAAATTAATTCAGACACCCATCTGCCGGGACCCAAAGCGCGATGAACAGAATACCGGTCTTTAGCTATGTGCCCCACACATTCTGTATGCGTTCCATTCCCGTGAGGATTGATACGAACGTTATAAAAATTGACACTGCTACCTGTCCGTGTATCACCAACCCAATCTCCAACCCGTTGTGGAGAGGCTTCATACAAAGGAGCAAAATATGCATTAGGCTGAGGAAGCTCATGGTGCAGTGGAATGGCAATACAGATCCCCTCAGAAAAATCTACATGAAATGTTTTTCCATTCCATGTCAGGGGAAACCTGTCGAAGCGCATTAATTGCGTGAATCTTTACCCCATGTAAGCTTGTCGTGCAAAGTCTTGAGGAAGGAATAATTGTAAAGTTGAATAAGTCGTGCTTTGAAATCAGCTTTTCGAACAGAAAGACGGTTTTCAGAAGTAACCGTTTCAAACCTCGAATCAAGCGTACAAAGAAAACTTTCAGCGCGACCTTCAATTTCAAATGAAACAACACTCGTATCTGAAATCACTATAGGACGCACAGTTAAGTTGTGTGGTGCAACCGGGGTGATAATAAGATTGCCGGAGTTCGGAAAAATTATAGGACCACCGCAACTCAATGAATAGCCGGTGGAACCGGTTGGAGTTGCCACTATCAACCCATCTGCCCAATATGAATGAAGTAATTCACCATTGATGAACGTATGAATATTGATCATCGATGAAGTATCCCGTTTGTGCAGTGTGAAATCATTGAGCGCTATGCGGGAATCCTGGAAGATCTCGGGACTATCCGTTTCCAGATAGATCATCGACCGTTCATCATAATGATATCTTCCTTTCGCAAGTTCATGTATTGCAAATCCTCCAAGTCGTCCTTCAATACTGGATAAGAATCCCAGTCTTCCCAGATTAATCCCCATGACAGGAATCGGCAGTTGGTTGACTAGGGCAACTGCACTTAGAACCGTGCCGTCACCCCCTAATGCCAGAACGACATCAATATTTACACCCTGGAATCCACGGAAGAGTTGGACATCTGCCTCTAGTTTGACTTCAGGATCCACTTGTGCCCAGTAATCCTCATCTGCATATGCAAACAGCCCTTCTTCCTGGATCGCCTTGACGATATCCAGCAAAGGTTCCTTGTGGTTAGGTTTATAAACCTGGCCGTAAATCAATACATTCATACCCCTTTCAACATTCTTCAATGCACTTAGATCAAAAATGATACCACAAGAAGCTTCTAGGCATGTGAAAGGTGCTCAATCATTGATAAATAACCGCTTCAAAAATGATGTATTGATTGCGTTAGAGCTTGATCAGTTTAGAAACACTCCGAAACTCACTACTATTGAAGTTTATAAAGTATACACCCGGAGCAAGATCTTTGATATCCAGAACCTTTCTAATTCCTTCCTGAGGTTTGACGTTGATTTCTTCAACCATCATACCATCAGAACTTAAGATGCTAATTCGTACAGGTTGAATAGTGTTCCCTGTCCATTCTACATATACCTTGTCATGTGCAGGCATTGGATAGATTTTAATCTGGTGGATATCTTTTGGTATTAATGAACGCTTAGTTACAGGTAGTTCTGAAAAATTATCACCCGGAGGGATCGCATCTACATGCAGCGTATCCTCATTGCTTTCATGCGTAGGAATATCGATGAGGTAAGGGCATGGCCTTACGTCAAAACTAATTTTCCTAATAACCACATCCTGGGAGCCTGCTACATGTCCAATGAAAATTCCTTTGACCTCCCGCACTAAATTATTTGGATTATTGACCACACCTTGAATCAGGTAGCCATTTTCGCCATTATTGACTGGAAGAGGCACTGCCCATGCGGGACTTATATTCCATTCCCAGTGGCTTATTCCCGGTTCTTCGATCAGGAATTGAAAGACATCACCCGCACAGAGATTAGGGAGTATTTCAGGGTCTCGTCTTGTCACTTTACCACACAGTGCATTGAAGCTAAGTTTTAAAGGTTGGTCAAATGCACAAACCGAAGAAATACCCGTCCAGGCTCCTACTTCACCATCCGCAAAAGTGAAAAAGCCAATGGAAAGATCATGTTTAGTAGAATCGCCCAAACAATCAGGTGTATCACGTGTGATTAAATCAAAGCAAAAACTCCAGGGACCCATTCCTCCTCCACATGTATTCCCATCGCCCCAGTCTACTTTAATTGGTGGTCCTGGTGTTCCACATGAACCATTAACCCCATACGCGAACCAACCCGGAGGCAATATGTCACCCATATCATCCCAGCATGGCCCGCAACAACCCCCTGTAATTCCCTCCTGTAGCGGACAATCAGACTCGTAGGCTCCGTTACAGAGATCGAGTCTTCCATTATTATCGAAATCACCAAGTTTAAGTACGCTGTTATCAAAATGATATCCAACATTATTAAACCAATCCCATATAGAGGATCCATAAATTCCATTACCCGGTTGGCCCATAAGAGAATCATTGACTGTAACATTCAATGGTTGCCCTAAGGAATCAAAAGAGGTAGGGTCCCACCCATTTCCAAACACTGGCACTATTCCCTGGAACCATTGGCATCCATTACCCGCAGCTGTGAATTCATTGACATTCATGCACACAGTTATTTTTTCTCCCGGATCAAAAGGTCCCTCAAAAGGTCCACCATTTGACCTCGCTGTGATCTGCAGATCCCGACTGATGACACAATAGGATCCCTTTGAAATGGTACTAACACAAATCTCAAAGTCACCGCCAATACTGAGAAAGGAACTTACAGCAATATAATAGGTGGTAGAACCCGAAATTAATGTTCCAATAGCTTTCGCAAGACCATCCGCTCCGATAATACAACTCAAATTCCCGTTAGTAAGGAAAACCTGTTCGAGGTTAGTGCAACCCGAATTGCTTTTGTATACTGATATCACAGGCGCATCGAAATCATTACTACGTACTTCGATATTCAGAACAGTAGCAGCGTTATCAACTGCAATCTCATACCACACAGTAGGATAATCTCCCATCTGGCAATCTGAAACAAGATCATCCGGAGCAGCATTTAAATTACATCCGTTAAGACAAACAAATGATTGATCTGAAACAACATTCGGAATGACCATTGCCGTGAGGCACTCATCGTTTATACTGCAAAGTTGGGTCACAGGACTGCTGATTAGCCTAAGCCCGGGAAATAAAAGTGCAAGTGTTACAAACAGGCTGCTTTTGGGATAAAGGTGGTTCAGGTACATAGTCGTGGTCTTGAAATAAAAAGTGCTTATTCAATTTACAATGATTTCCCTGATCACCTGTGTTAAGAATGTAAAATCCATTTATTATCCTCCAACCAAACCGAGTATTTTTTATCTTCATCAGGCAAAACATCCGGAATTATTTGTGTGGTATTAATTTTTGACAATAAACCAACTTGATTATGTTTACCAAACAAAATGTCCGCAACTACGTACACGTTTACAAACCTTTAAAAGGCAAAAAAAGTAAATCACGAGGAGGCGATCTCTTCGAATCTGATATCCCCACTGCAGGAGAAATTTCAGGAATTGAACTTCGATTATCAAGGGCACACATCTTAGATAACCGGACACCAAATATTGGCCCTTTCCCGGGATATGCTAAAATCTATTTTCTCACACTTGTAGTTTCTGATATCCAGAATCAGGCTGTCTTTGTAGATGTGAAAGGGTTCCCAAAGGTGGATGATAAAGAAGATCTTCCGATTGACAACACATTATATTATTGGAAAAAAACTTCCGCAAGTAAAACTCCACCATCGCAATTACACATTTTCACATCCATTATTAAAAGCAAACAATCGTTACGAGATGCAGGAAAGATTCTGCAGGAAATAAAAGATGATGAAGGGTATATATCAGCAGTCAAAAAAGTTGTAAGTGTTGTCACCTCGGCTGCGGCGGTTCTTCCGATCGTCGATCAGATCACTAATCTTGCTAACATTATTGGAAAATTTCTTGGTAAGGTTGATGACAAGCCGTTGATCAGCGTATTGCAGAGTTACACCGATATCAATGGTGATTTTGATGTCCTCGGAAAAATCCCTAAAGAATACAGATCCAAATTTGCTGTGTTAGGATTGTCACTTACAGTTCGTGATAAAGAGAGGGAGAAGGAGGCCAATAGTTAACTGGTAAGGATGAAGGACGGACAAAGACCATTTGGTTGGTAGGCGCGTTGCATGCAACGTGCCTACCAACCAAATGGTCTTTGTCCTCAGTCTTCTACTTCTACCACAAGCTCAACTTCAACTGCTATATTAAATGGCAATGAACACATGCCCACGGCAGATCTTGCATGCTTACCTTTTTCTCCAAATACGGCAACCATCAAATCAGAAAAACCATTCATTACTTTCGAGTGCTCTGTAAAATCAGTTGAAGCATTGACCATCCCTAGTACTTTGACAATACGTTTAACTTTATTTAAATCTCCTAATTCATTTTTAAGAACAGCAATTTGCATGATCGCTGTCCGACGCGCAGCCTCATAGCCCTGTTCGATTGTCAGGTCCTCACCCACGGTTCCTGTTATAAGTGTACCATCAGGTAATGTCGGCCCTTTGCCTGCCAGAAATAACAAATTACCTGTACGAACGACATGAACATAATTTGCAAGCGGAGAATTAAGTTTTGCAAACTCAAGATTTAATTCTTTGCAATTTAGTTCAGCGTCCTGCGAATAACCAATCAGTGGAACGAATAAGTAAAGAAGGATTAAAAATATTTTCATACTAATTTATTTTTTCGAAGGGAAGATAATTCATTGCTACCAGAAAATATTCATCCACTTGTGCATCTACCCAGGTTTGATCTTTTCCCATCTCCCTTGCCATGAATTCTGCTACACCACGAGCAGCCTGACAGGAAGCCTTCGCATCAAGAAACAACATCCGCGTTCGACGTGCTAACATATCCTCGACAGTCATGCACATTTCATGACGAATGGCCCATTTAATTTCTGCATTTATATAGGTTAATGACGGATGAATTTTTTCACCAAGTTGTGGATCGTTCTCTAGATATTTTGAATCAATTCTTTATCGGCACCATAATAATAAAGAGGTTCGTTAAAATCAGTTTCTTCCAGGTATCCATGAATATGCAATTCACTGGTGATCGGATTTACGAATGGTAGTCCTGCGTTTTCAATAGCTACCCTTAAAACATCTTCGGCCATCTTCCGGTAGGTAGTCCACTTCCCTCCTGAAATCGAAATGAGACCAGAGGGAGAAACTGTAATTGTATGTTCCCTTGACAATGCGGATGTTGATTTTTGATTACCCTTCACCAACGGTCGCAATCCGCAAAACACACTTCTGATATCAAGGTATGTAGGCTCGCGTGTGAGATAGTGGTTCATATGACTCATCACGAAATCAATTTCCTCTTGCAGAGCCACCGGTTCAATGTCTACTTTTGACATAGGCGTGTCAGTAGTCCCTACGATAATCTTCTGGTGCCAGGGAACTGCGAATAAAACACGGCCATCTTCAGTGCGAGGGATCATGATAGCCGTATCCGAGGGTAAAAACTCTTTATCAAAAACAAGGTGTATCCCCTGGCTCGGCGTAATTATTGGTTCTGTAGATTCATCATCCATTTTGAGAATAACATCTGTAAAGACACCAGTAGCATTAATAACTGCTTTCGCTTTAATTTCATAGGTGTTATGATCAATGGTATCTAGTATTGTAACACCGCAGATCTGATCGTTTGCTTTTGTAAGTTTTTCAACGCTGAAATAATTTAGAACGACCGCTCCATGATCAGTTGCGGTCATAGCCAGATGAATGGCCATACGCGAATCATCAAACTGACCATCATGATACAAAACACCACCGCGTAATCCTTCGGGATCCAATGTAGGTACTGCACGCAATGTCTCCTCAACAGAAAGAAAAGTCGAAGACCCCAGCCCCAGTCGGCCAGCCATCCAATCATAAGCTTTTAACCCTAACCCATAAAATGGATGTTCCCACCATTCATAATTCGGAATGACAAACGATTGATTTTTGACGAGGTGAGGGGCATTCTTCATCATGATACCCCGCTCATGCAATGCTTCCAAACAAGTTTAATATTACCCTGCTGTAAATACCGCACACCCCCATGGACTAATTTTGTACTTCGCGATGAAGTCCCTTTTGCGAAATCGTATTTTTCAAACAG
>JAYUXX010000307.1:0-3924 GCA_043752765.1 Saprospiraceae bacterium
GCTGGAAAAATAGAAAGTTGAACTTCTCCACTGTCCTTCCACGTATCCCAAACCTGGGCGTTCTGGATGGTAATGGTTCCAGAAATAGTTGCCGTATCCGGTTGAACTGGTTCGTCTTTGCAACTCATCATCGTAAGCAAAGGGAAAAGAGCTAATAGGGTGATTTTAAATGAATAAGAAATAATTCGCATATACTATAGTTTATAGGATTTTAGACTGCAAAGGTCGTGTGGATGCGTGGTAAAAAATACCCAATGGGTCGGAAAGGATAACGGATTAGGCATGGCGCAAGGAGCATGGCGCATTGGGCATAGGGCAAAAGCATTGGGCATGGGTCAAAAGCATAGGGCATAGGGAATCGGCATGGGCATAGAGAATTCGCAGGATGCAAGGAGCATGGGGGCAAAAAGCATAGGGCATAGGGAATTGACAGGGTAAGGAGCATAAGGTGATCACGAAAGCTCCATGCTGCACTTATGCTCTCATGCACCTTAGGGTATGATTATAAAATTTCTCCCCACATATAATGAAAAGAAGCAAGTGAACTCAAATCTGATAGAACTCAGCTTTGGCCACATTGTCGCCATTCATCCTATTTTTTACATCCTGATCCATTCCCGCGCCCACTGCTGCATGCTACCTGCTTACTGGATTTAGGATGGATTTGCATGAGCGGCCGAGTTTTGTATTGAGAAAGTCAACCTACAAAAAATGGTTTCAGTTTTATTATCAGAGTTTTAAGAATATGATGGAGAGTGTAGAGTCGATTATTTTTGATTTTGAAAATTCATGGCAGGAGAATGTAAACGCAGGGAACAGGTCATCGCGCAGCGATGATCCCGCTATGAAGAGAAGCGAATGAAGGCGGGAGAGTATGGAACTTTGGGCAGAGATAAAGGGAATGTATGTAATTCTGAACGCAACCTATTTCGTGAATCGTGAGATATGAAACGTGATTTAATTTATTTAAATAAATACCCCTATAGAATTATTTTTTGTTTCGGAACGAAGAATTCGTTTGCATAAATTTTCAACAGAAGAATAAAGACTGAGATAAGGAAAGGTCCGAAAATGAGCCCGATAAAACCAAAAAGCTGCACCCCAATAATCACGCCAAATACGGTGATGAGGGGATGAACATTCCCGATTTTCCGGGCGAGGGTAAACCGAAAAATGTTATCCACAGTACCAATCACTCCAAACCCAAAGATCAACATAAACACCCCCTGTAACGTCTGGTCATTGGCAAAAAAGATGATGGATAACGGTATGTAAGCCATTGCTGCTCCAATGATCGGGAGCATAGCCGTGATACAAGTGACGACAAACCAGAACCAGGGTTGGTCCACTCCAATGATGTAATAACCAATGAGAGCTACAACACCCTGCAAGAAGGCAATCACAGGAATACCGATCGCATTGCTCAATACAATGTTCTGCATTTCCCCGCCGAGCTTATTCACATTTTCATCTTTCAAGGGTAAATAACCGTAGATACTTTCTTCCATTTTTCTTCCATTGATCATCATGAAGTAGAGGATGAAGTACATAAAAAAGATCGTAACCAGCGTTGTGAGGGTCGCATTAAGTACCCGGGGCACTGTCTGGGCAATTATATTGCTTAGCTTATTGATGTTATCGGAATTGACCAGCTCAAATCCCAATTGTAGTTCCACTTTTGTGATCACAATTTTAAGTGCCTCCACCAATTCGTTAGAATGCTGAATGGCATAGGCGACTTTAGAAGAAAGCATCTGGACGAGGATCCCTATCGGGATTAGAATGATAAGAAAAGTGAGAAGCATCAGTGTAGCCACTGCCAGTCCTCTTCGCCATTTACGTGATTCGACAAGATAAAACATCGCCTTACGTGTAATCATATACAGTGTAATCGCACCCAGTGTGGCAGGTAAGAAATTATATAACTCCATTATCAGCAGAATGCCCCAGAGGACAATCGCTGCCAGGAAGAATACCTGCCTGATCTTATTTTGATTTATAAATGATTCTTCCATGGATTACGGTATTCGCTAAAGGTATAAATTTAGATGGTTTCAAAAATTGCGTGAATATTCCTTTTATCAATTCAGAACAAGGGAAATCAGGGTATTAGGTTAAAAAGTATTTTAGGATAGTAGTTGAGCAAATAAAAATCCGGACTTCATGCTCTTGAGGGACACGAAGTTGATTTATTGCTTTTTAAATTTCCAGGTTTTCAATTTTCACCCGATGGGTTGTATAAAATTTTACGTAGTGATTTTATTCTTTGTTTGCATGATGTATGGATGGTGAGCAAGAAGAACCCACTCCAATCAATGTTTGAATAGTGAATTTGAATGTCTTTGGGACAGCGTGCCATGGGATGCGCAAGTAATAGGCTGTTAATTATACGAAAACTTTTTAAATAGCGGAGATACCACTTTTACGATCATCATCAAGGAAAATAATCCACTTGATGGGCGGCCTGATGAATAAGGTTTTTTAAATTTACCCGCATCATCGGGACATTATATAGTCACCTGGCCAAAAGGAATATTGAACTTCACTCCTTCTGTGAGCCTTGCAAGCCTTCGCAACGGATTCCCTCTTGAAAACTATATTCCCCGGGAGACATTGATAAGTTTAATCAATGTTGAATCAATCAATTTAGCCACCAGGGAATGGCGTGTAAATTTTACCCTTTTCCTGCGCTTCAATAAACCCGACCATGTGCTTCAGGATGATCCAATATATCCTAGACGTTTTACCATAACAGAGGATACGCAAAAGGAACATTTCCTGAGTAAATTTCGAATATAATCCATAAATATGGGCGTCCGAACATCGGCGAAAGTTTACTTCTTTATATCTTGTTCCCTAAATAATCACTAACGATGAAAGACAATAGCAATTTAATTATCGCTTTCGTAGCGGGTGCTGCACTGGGAACGCTTGCAGGTATACTGTTTGCCCCTCACAAAGGGACTAAAACGAGAAGAATCATCAATGAGGAAGGAAGAAGAGTGGCTGAGAATTTCCGCAACCAAGTTGATGAGGGTCTTGAGAAATTAAGTGGCCTCAAAGACGATATCATGAAAGCTGTAGAAGACTCTGTCGATGACTACACAAAAGGAAGTGTCTAAAACCTGCACGAGTAGTCCAGAAATGATTGCAATTATAAGATTGTAGATGTGAATAAAAAAGTAGCAACTACATGTTGCATACAATTCTCGATTACCGTATAATTAGTTTCAACATTTCAATAAGAATTTGCAGACCTGAAGGCTTCACTATGTAGCCAGTAGCACCTAACATCTTGGATTCATCTCTGGTTGGCTGGTTTCCTGAGGTAGAATACATATAAATAGGTGTTTGAAAGAAGCGGTCGATCTTTTTTATTTGTTCCAGGCATTCCAACCCGGTCATCCTGGGCATGTTTTGATCTATAAATATATAATCAGGATTAAAATTCTCATCGTTCTGCAACATTTCCAAACCTGATATTCCATTTGACGCGAATACACATTCATTTGAGGCATTGATATTTTTCAGTGCCAATGAAAAAAACTCCTGATCATCAAAGTCATCATCAATCAAAAATACTTTTGATGACTTGGTTACAGCTTTATCACTTGCCATAGGTTGCGATTTATAAATAAAAAGGACATTATTTGATGCCCGCGATTTTGCATAAGGCTAAGCTAATCTTTGTTATTTAATTTGTCTCAATAAGAATGCATCGTTATAATAGAAACCCCAAATTGTATAACAAAAGGTGTCCGGTTGACTATTAATTTTAGTAATTGAATAATTTAAAAACTTTTATAATGGCAAATTCAGGCGGTAAATCAAATGTGGGCAAGAAAGGTGGAGCCGGGAAATCTGGTAGTGATGACAAAGGTGGAAACGCTGGTGGAAATAGTACACGCAGCAATAATTCCAGCG
>JAYUXX010000308.1:0-9414 GCA_043752765.1 Saprospiraceae bacterium
CACTAAATCGTCGATGTTGTCTTTCATTTGACGTCATTATTTTGTGGTTTTACGAAAGTTATCCACATTTTTTATGTCAACTTATTCCATGAGGGTACAAGCTTGGAAATCTCACGCACGGAGACCACAGAGGAAAAGTTCGCACGGAGATCACGGAGATCACGGAGGAAAGGTTCGCACGGAGATCACAGAGGAAAAATTCTTGGCGGAGCTCTAATACTCTGCCCCAAGCTCTATGCCCTATGCTCTATGCACCATGCCCCATGACCCATGCACCATGCTCCCTGCTCCCTGCTCCCTGTTACTTGTTACTTGTTCGTCTGCAATGCGATCTTAAAAGCATCCTCTTTAGAAATACCCGAAGCAAATTCCAATGCATCTTCGATCGTGACAAAGAAGTTTTTTTCGCCCAGTTTTCTGGTGAGTCCGGAGAGATGAAATTTGTCCCGAACCGGTCCTTTTACTTCAGCAAGAAGAAATAGAATATTTGCCTGGTTAATTTCTTCGACGGTATCTGCAAAGACATTCAACGCTGAGGTATCGATGGTATTGATGCTTTCCATGTCGATAATGATAGCCTTTAATGTTGTCTTTCGGGCATTGATGTATTCCATCAGGATCTCACGGAATCGATCGACGTTTGCAAAAAAGAGCGGAGCATCAAATCGAAAGATGAGGACATCATCATGCACAAGAAGTTCTTTGAACCGCCTTACATTTCGAAACGAATGAGTGCCTGGCACACGTCCGAGTTCTGCATGATGAGGATATGAAGTTTCGAAAATAATCCAGGCAAGAGATAGTAAGACTCCAATACCGATACCCGGCCCGATTCCAAGAAATAACGTTCCCAGGAAAGTCACTGACATCATCACAAAATCTTTTCGGTCTATTTGCCAAAGTGTCTTTGCTTCGGCCAGATGAATCAACTTGAATATTGCCACCATGATAATGGATGCCAGGATAGCGTTTGGCAGATAATAAAACAATGGGGTCATGAACAGCAGAGTCAAAATGATGAGCAAAGCGCTCACGATCGATGATAACCCTGTTCGTGCTCCTGCCTGATCATTCACTGCGGATCTTGAGAAACCCCCCGACACTGGAAAGGACCGAAATAATGAACCGACCATGTTTGCCATGCCTATGGACAATAATTCTTTGTTCGTATTTACTTTATAGTCTTTGTGTTTCTTTTGAAGTATTCGCGAGACAGCCATGCTCTCCATAAAACTTACAAGTGCTATCGCAAAAGCAGTCGGGAGAAGCTGTTTTAATGTAGTGTATTCCAGATAAGGTAACCCTGGAGAAGGTAGTCCTTTTTGAATAGCACCAATAACCTTCACACCTAAAATATCAAGCCGCCAGAATCCAACCACAAAAGTTGTAATAATGACCAAAAACAAAGGCCCGGGGAAAAGGGGAAAGAAGTGTCGTAAGGTGACAAGTGAAAGTATTCCCCCAAGACCAATAAACAAGGTTAAGGGATGTATGTCATTTAATCCTTCAAATATGGCGTGAATGGCATGATGAAGATGTTGTGAAGAAGGCATGTCAATACCTAATAAATGTTTCAACTGACTGAAGGCAATAATGATAGCTGCCGCAGAGGTAAATCCCTGAATGACCGGGTGAGATAAAAAATTAATCAGGAATCCAAGTTTAGATACGCCAAGACTAAATTGTATCAACCCAACCATCAATGCAAGTGTAATAGCCAACTCGATATATGCTCCACTACCTGCCTGTGCGATTAGCCCAACACCCGCCGCAGTCAACATAGAATCAATCGCAACCGGTCCCACGGATAATTGTCTCGAGGTGCCAAGCAATCCATAGACAATAAGAGGTATGGTCGATGCATACAATCCAAACACTGGAGGGAGTCCTGCCAACATTGCATAAGCCATTCCCTGGGGGATCAACAATACACCAACTGTCAAACCGGCAATTAAGTCTGGCTTGAAATCAGAAGATCTATAATTCTTTATCCAATCAGGTAGCATGATTTAGTGATAGAGTGATGTAGTGATGGAGTGATTTGGTGATCGAGCGATATAAATTTTTTTCCCCTGCATCAATCTCAAAAATTTTAATGAGGTAACTTTTCACGCAGTACACCATACATAAACGTGCCAAATAATCCTGAAAGGAGAACAATACTGATCACCCAGATTCCCTGACCTAATAATGCGTATAAAGGACCCGGGCACGCACCCGTCATGGCCCAACCTAAACCAAATAATGTACCTCCTAGAAGGAGCCTCGGCACTTCCATCTTTTTAGGGGCGAAGTCCGGTAATTTTCCTTCTATAGTTTTCCATCCCACACGTTTGCTGATAAATACCAAAATACCTCCCAGAATAACCGCTGTTCCTATAATTCCATACATATGAAAACTCTGGAAGCGAAACATCTCCTGAATCCTGAACCAGGAGACAGCTTCAGATTTTGTCATGACGATTCCAAACAGGATACCGATGAGTAAGAATTTAAAGAGGTTCATGTAGTGTCAGTTGTCAATTGTGAGTTGTCAGTTAGAGAAAATTAAATCTGGTGTCATAACCTATAATTTCAATATCACGGGTAGCAATATATGTGTCATCAACAAACCTCCAATAAAAAATCCGACTACAGCTATCAATGACGGGAGTTGAAGATTGGCAAGTCCACTGATGGCATGACCTGAGGTACAGCCTCCCGCCCAACGTGTCCCAAAGCCGATCAGGAATCCACCTATGACAAGTAGAATAAAGCCGCGCAGGGTTAACAAGCTTTTAAAATTGAAGATCTCTTTTGGTACATAACCTCTACCATCTTCAAGTGTAAGAGGTGTGGAAATTCCTAACTCTAAAAGGTCACTCCGTGTGTCTTCGGATATCTGAACCGGAAGAGGGCTTTGCATCCAACGAGTAGCCAGGGCAGCACCCAGTACAGTGCCCAAGAGGAATATAAGTAACCAGGCACTTTTTCGCCAGTCACTTTCAAAATATCTTACTTTTTTGCCGGCTCCTGCCAATATACAAATTGCGTCAAACGAGGAGGATACACCAAAGCGGCGTCCCGCATATAATAAGAGGAACATAACGATGACCAGCATCACGCCTGAAAATGCCCAGTGCCATGGCAGATTTAGTATTGAAAGAAGAGTTTGCATGATGTATCAATTGGAAATATCAAAGGTACTTAATCAAAAATCACGCAGCGTGTAGGTAAGAGAAAATCGTTGAGATCGATGAAATTCAATGCCAAATTCCGAAGGAGCGTGATGTTTCGTTGTCAAATATTCAAAGAAAACGTAAATCATGTAACCTTTTATGCATGTTTTGTAAGCATTCCTACACGAATCTGATACAACTTTACCCTCATAATTATTCTTTCACGCTCAAAAATCCAAAACATGAGAAAATTGATTTTTTACACAATGACTATTTGCCTGTTATTCACTTTCAACATGAATGAAGTGAAAGCCATTAATTCAAAGCCAGCAAGCGTAATTGTTGCTGACAAGCCAACACAATCTGAAGAAGTTCAGGTAATGCTTGACAGACTTCAGGAAATCAAGGCTATGGACCTGAGTGCAATGACGACAGTTCAGAAGAAAGAACTTCGTAAAGAAGTAAGAGCTATCAAACAAGAAGTAAGAGCAACACAGGGTATCTATTTATCAATAGGTGCGATCCTCATTATTATCTTATTGTTGATCCTCATTCTGTAAAAGACATTCGAACATGTTGTCTGGTCTTATGATCTAAGATCTGAGCCACATCATGGATAACTAGCAGTTACAAAACAAAGTGAACTAAGTTTGTCTTAATGTTGATTTCCTGAGTTGTAATTGCTAGTTTTCTTTTATATACCTGATCTTATCAAATGGAATGACATAATTAGGTAGACAAGTTAAGGTATCATCATTGAGTGTCAGATCGATTCCTTTAAAACTTACGCTCCCAAGACTTGGGGAAAGACTCACTTGAAAATTCGTATTGGTGTTGTTCTCATCTTTGATAAGCGATGCTATATCAGGAAACAGTTCATGCATGAGATAAATTTTGTCGACGTGAGTTTCGTTTATTATTATCTCACCTTGCTCATTACTGGTCGCTACATTTTCAATCTGACCAATGTAATAGATGCAAATAATATTTCTCAGCAGAAAGGCATTCGGATCTCTGACTTTGATTTTATACGTTTTCCCCTGTTGATTCTCTTCAATGATTGGAAAATCTTTGCCGGGTTCTTTTTCACTTTGAAGTTTGATTATGTTTCCCTCCATCGTGTACGTACCCGTTGCTATACGATCCACAGCACCATAAATAAAGAAGAAATCAAAACGTCCATCCGGCGTAAACCGGAATGCAGATGCTGTTTCAGGAACACCTCGTAACCGGTATTCGCCACTTAATGTTTGTGCGCTCATAGATAGAAATTGCAGAAGGAAAAACGAGAAAAAAAAGATCGATTTCATAACGTTAGTTAATTGTATGCCCACACTTTGCAGGCAGGATGTCACACTACAGATTTTAAGGCGGCCATTACCTCGTCCTTCCTACGGCGGCTCACCTCAACCTTAGTACTGTCTTTCAATAAAGAAAACCCGTCATGATCGATAAAAGAAATATATTTTTTATTGACTAAATGACTTTTATGTGTCCGGATAAAATTCTGAGGTGTCAGAAGCGTATCATATTCGCCAAGCGTTTTGGAAATAAGATAACTTTTGTTTGTTGCAACAATAAACTTCGTGTAATTGCCTAACGCTTCACAGCTAATAATATCTTGTGGCTGCAGAAAATGAACACCTTCTTTCGTGGGCAATGCAAGCCTGAAATCTTCAGATGAACTGGCTTGTATATTATGCATGATATTTTTTAACAGATCATATTGCTGGCGATAATCTTCATTGCCTTCCAGGAACCGGTGTACGGAAGCCTGCAATTCTTCTATGTCCACAGGTTTTAATAAATAATCAAAAGCACTGTACCGGATAGCCTGTAGCGCATATTCATTGTAGGCTGTGGTGAAAATGATCTTGAAGTTCTTGTTGGGAATTTTCTCCAGCAATTCAAATCCATTAAGATGTGGCATCTGAATGTCCAGGAATACAAGACCCGGTTGAAAGACGTGTATTTTTTCAGCCGACTGGCGTGAGTCATTACACACCATTATTTCACCGATCTCCGGAATGGTTTTGACCATCATCAACCGCAATGCATCTGTAGCCCTTTGTTCATCGTCGATCAGTAATACTTTTAACATGGATGTTAGTTTTGAATTGGAAGATTTATTTCTACTCGTGTACCTACTCTTTCTCCATTTTCATTTACCAGATCATGGATGTGCATGGATCCCTGAGGCTCCTGCGGTGTTTAGTAAACCGTTTTCATTGTATTGTAAACTATACGTACCGATCGCTGTGTTTTTATTTCCCGTAGTGTTGTTATACAAGGTGAGGCTGCCAACAGCAGTGTTTTCCACATCGGTAAGGTTGTTGTATAACGAACCGTTACCTAAAGCCGTATTGACATTTCCAAGTGTATTTTTCAAGAGGGCTTGATTACCTACAGCTGTGTTAAATATACCGGTTGTGTTAAACTTCAAAGATTCATACCCAATTCCAATATTTTTATTTCCACTGGTATTATTAACGCCAGCTGACTGACCTATAAAGTAATTATTCTGGAGTTGATCGAAGCGTGCAGCCTGGATATTATTGGTTTTAAATACAAGCGGAACATTGTCTACAGTGCCTATAAATTGCGTGCCCGGCATGGTTCCTGCGTTTCCCTGTATTTTCCATCCTTTATTTACAGCGTAGGTAGAGATGTCTTTCCATACCATTCCATCAAAATACATGAATGACTTCTTATCCGTATCATAAATAAGTAGTCCTAAAGACGGGAATTCTATTGAGGAGGTTTGAGCTGATGTTAGCCGGGGTATAAGAATTCCTTTATGATCATTGGAAATATCAAGTATAGCACTTGGATCTGCCGTAGCATTGCTTTCACTAACGCTAACTCCTTGTGCAAAAAGTATTGCGTGCAAACACAGAAATAAGATAATGAATTGAATTTTCATGGGTTGTTTTTTGATACAGCAAATGTATCAGGGCTCCATCTTGAACTCCAGTAATAATGATTGAAAGGCTGGTATAACCTACTTGACGGATGAGGAACGGAAATTAAAAAAAAGCGCTACCTGATTTGTAGCGCTTTGGATATTTCTATCCTTGAGAATGACTAATAAAAAGAAAAGGGTTTATGAAGGTGGACCTGTGGTAGGTACCAATAAAAAAATGGCTAATGGCGTCTCAAAACTTTTAAGTATTCATTGCCGGCTCCCATTTCGGCGTTAATAAATGGTGATTATAAATCCCTGTACAACATCAATCTTCCATGTCAAATAATCAGGGACTTTCACATTTTTATAATATTTAATGTTCCAAATGTAAATGTCGACTCGTGTGGAGCACTGGATCAATGATGAATGGTACGTCTGAACTACTGGAAGGTAGAGAAGCCGGTGAAATAGAAAAGCACTACTCTTTTGCAGCGCTTTTTTTAATTCCACTTTGTGTTAATTAATAATGGATTCCAATAGGGTTACTAAAAACTTGACAATGAGTATGAGGTCATTATTGAAATCAAAAATATTTCTACCTATTGGAATAAATCAGCGTAATTGATTAGTAGGTGATTTTCATTTAGTATTCGGTAGGTGTGACCTATACTATGACGGAATTACAGGATCTCTATGAGTCCTGCAAACCTTACAACCTGTCATCAAAAAGGAATTCTTCACCATTTTTTTTACCGGAGAGACCAAAGCGATAGGAGAATCCGAGATAGACAATCTGGGATTTTCGTTTACGGGACACTTTTTGGTAGAGATAAGGGGTATCGATAATAGTTTGCCAGCGTATTGTATTGAATATATCCGATATGGTCAATGTCAGGGATGCTTTCCATTTAAAAAGCTCTTGTTTAAACCCTGCATTCACAAAGTAGAAAGGTAGAGAACGCCCTTGAACTGTAAGCATAGTAGATCGGTACGTTGCATTCAATTGTAGTTTAGTAGTTGGAAAAATGCTGAGAAAGGCCCCCAGTTTTGCGTCTGCTGCCAGGAGACTTACTTTCTCCAAGCCCAAGATTCGTAGCATCAATTTTATGATAGAATATATTAGTGCTGAGATTGAAATTAAATTCCTTAGATGCAGACCATGAAAAAATCGACTCAAGGCCACCTGATTTTTTAGTGTCAAGGTTCACGAGTGTGGTCAATAGCGTGCTGTCATTAATATAACCCGTCACTTCTGAGAATGCATCTTAGGTCTGCCTGTAATAGAGTGTAGGCAGAAACAAAATATGATCATTTCTGAAATGATAGCCGAGTTCAACGGAATGGATTTGTTCGGGTTTAAGGTCCGGATTTCCCGCTTCGATATCTCTTATATCTACACATTCAGGAAACGGATTCAGTTCGTCTGCATCCGGACGTGAGACACGACGGCTATAGCTTAATGCAATGTCCTATTCATCACCAAGCTCATAGGATAGATGGAGAGTGGGGAAGAGGTTGAAATAGTTATTCGGAATCAGTGAATCAAGCGTCACAAGGTTGGATGTAATATTGGTTTGTTCAGCGCGCAAGCCCGCCAGAATTCCGAATTCTTCTATGGTTTTTGAAAGTGTTGCATACACAGCATGGATATCCTGGTGGTACGAATACCTGTTTGTTTTTTTTGTACATCATTTCGCCATGACAATACATTGAAGTCGAAAACTTCTACTTTATAATCAAGATCTCCCGAAGCAAAAATTCCTTCATATCCTGCCTCAAATTCGAGGTCCTCATCTAAGGGGTTTGTATATTCAGCTGTCAGGATTGTGGAATGTTCTTTCTTGTGCAATTAATTACGGCCTCTGTATTCAAGATATAGTGGAAACGTAAATGCATCTGTAAATTTTGAATTTTCTAATTCGTCAAATGCTTCATATCCTGTTTCAAAGAGATCGTATGATCTTCCTTTTCGAAATTATGTTCAGCATACGTGCTGATCTCCATTTCAGTTTCCTTATCCTGATTAGTTCTGGAAGTCGAATAGTCTCTTACAATGCCCATTGCTTGAGTTTCCAGCGTCATTATCTCGCTGTTTCTTTCCGCCTCCGATGTAAAGTATGTGCCCGAAATGCCTAAACTATTTTTTTCATCCGGAGTATAATCTATGCTAAGTGTCCCTGTATGTGATCTGGGTTTCCCCCGGGCTGTATTTTTAAGATCAAAAAACGTTTCAGCTTCTGACAGGCTATCTCTTGCAATCCTGAAATCTGTATAGGTTCGTTCATGATAACTTTGCCAATAGCCATATACGCCGGAGATATTAATATCCCCTGGATTGTAATTCAATGAAATATTTCCGTTGTACCGTTGTTGGGTGCTGGCGTTTGCAATCACACTCCCGTTGAATCCGGAAATGCTATTTTTTTTGGTCACAATATTGATAATTCCCGCTGTACCATCGGGCCTATATTTTGCGGAGGGGTTTGTGATAATTTCAATTCGTTCGATGGTGTGTGCAGGAATTTGTTCGAGGACTACCGAACTGTTGTTTTTTAAAAGACCCGAAGGTTTTCCATTCAGTAAGAATGTGATATTCGCTGAGCCTCGCATCAGAATTTCTCCTTCAGCTTCAACGGTGATGGAAGGTATATTCATAAGTACGTCACTTATGGAGCCTGATTGGGCCTGTATATCATTTTCAGGATAATAGATTTTGCGATCTATTGCAGCTACAAAATCAGGATTGCTGGCGGCTATTTCAATTTCGGAGAGCAGGAATTCTGATGTGGAGAGATGAAGGGTTCCGAGATAGAGTCCTATGCCCGATTTGACTTCAAGGTGCTGCGTCTTTTTTTTGAAACCAATAAGATTTGCTTCAACTAAATATCGTCCGGGCGATACATTATTTAGGAAGAATTCTCCCTGGTGATCGCTTGTGGTCGTTTAAATTACCGAGCTTTCCGGCAAATGCCTTAGTGCGACAATCACCAATTCCAACGGATCCTTGGAATTAATCTCCACTAATTGTCCCTTTACTGACGTAGCCGCAGACTGGCTGGAAGCAGCATAATAAAGGAATAAAGAAGAAGCTAAAAGACTATACCTGATCATTCGGCACCCCGTTTCATTTACAAATAACGCAATTAATTCTGTTTAGAATCTGGTGAAAGGAGTGTCGAATGCCTGATCGTTATTCGTGAGCAGCAAATTCCATTTTACGGCATACTTCTTCACAGGCTCTGCAATCAACAGCTGCACGTTGACAATGATCGGGTTCATGTCTGCCACACTCTTTGGCACACGCATCGCATACATCTGCACATATCCGACACAGTTCCGAAGCAAATTCGC
>JAYUXX010000309.1:0-3911 GCA_043752765.1 Saprospiraceae bacterium
TTTATAAATAGTTAAAAAGCTTATCTATAACTATTTTATTTTCAGACAATAAAAAAATCCCTCCAATGGAGGGATCTCCCAAACAGTAACGTCAATGGACCTCTTAAAAGGCTCCAAAGTCTCCAATAAACTAATTGCTCGTAAAGCTCATTTTCCGGGTAAAACTTGCATTCCCCGTGTATAGTGTATAATAATAAATGCCTGGTGTCTTAAGATCTTCTCCTTTTATCAGGACTTCACTTCTCCCCGTCGGACATTCCGCTTTATGCTCAAACACTTGTCTGCCGGCTATATCATATACTACCAGCCTGATATTATCTGCTTCAGGCAACGTAAAGCTGATTATCGTACCATCCACAAAAGGATTTGGCTTATTCTGGTATAGATTGTAGTCAAACTGGTCTCCACCATCCGTTTCTTTCACTGAGAGGACAACTTTCTTTACCTCTGCTATACCGCTTGACAAATCATATGCCTCTGGCGCAACATTCGCTGTCAACTCAAACTCCTTAAAATCAGAATCGTTAGCAGGCCATTCCAATAATATTTTACCTGCCAGGTCCTGAGCTTCAATCGGGGACCAGCTTATATTCAGCGTACCTGATTGTTGGTCATAATACCAGTTATCGCTTACCAGAATGTCTGAACGCATTGCCTTGAGTTGATCATCAGTAATATCGCCCGTATACAAACTAAACTGAAGCCCATCAATTGGTTGTTCCCCATCTTTTGCCTGAATGCTGATTCGGTGTCCACTTTCATGGTTTGCTGCATTCGTTTGTAACGTGAGTTCAAAGTCAGAAGCTGATCTAGGTTCAATCTTGGAACTTGCAACTCCGGACAGAAAATAGGATCCATTGACATCACCGATTTTTATTCCAATAAAATCTGCTGTAGCTGTAAATAATGTGACGCTATCTATCCAGATGGATTCTGCAAAGGGTTGGCTAAAAGGATTGAAAGGATCAGGAAAAGAATAATTCTGATCAATGAACCTCCATGAGGTATTGTTAGGAAATCTTGTATTAATTCCAAGGATCAACTTTCTTATTTCAAGAAGGTCAAGTGCTGTAAGGTGACCGCTCTTGTTTGCGTCAGCGGCTATCATCTTATAAGGAGAACTTAGTTTAGCTCTTCCAAGGAGATGTTTCTGTATGATCACTAAATCAAGTGTTGAAACACCTTCACGATGTTTAAGATCATTGAACGGAGCGATTTCATACCCGGTTCCCTGGTTGAGACCTTCTATGATGTATTCTCCATTCTGATTAGTCGTACCCGGCAGCATCGGTGCATTTGTTACATTCACATCTACTCCTATGACCGCCAAACCATCTTCGTTGTCGACATTTCCAATCAAGACTAAACCGTCCATACAATTGTCATCCGGATCTCTTAAATCAAGGTCAGCGTTATCACAACTGTCAATTTTTTCAGTACCGGCAGCATTCCAAAACCACAAACTAAAGGTGCTCACACCCACATCACCGCAATCATACACCCGACAAGTATCAAAAGCGTTAGTTGGGGAATAACTGATAATAAAATCATCCGGATCTGTACAACCACCTGGTAAAAAGGTGATAAACATTTCTGCACAAAGTGTAATCTCAGTTTCTTCAGGTAGTACAACAATTACTTTCTCACAAAGGAAATCTGTTGGATTCGGATCTATAACAGTAATCACAACATCCATAGTTGAGATATTACCACATCCATCGGTCGCCGTAAAAATCACAATCGTTTCTCCAACCGGATAATTACCACTGGCGTTTGCACCTGTCGTCGCTCCAAACGGAGAGTTATTAGTAATCGTTACACCTGCGCAGTCAGTAGCTGATGCAATAAGTGTGAAAAAGGCAACGCAATTCGCATTTGCTGTTTTGGTCATGTTATTAATATTTGCGATGACAGGTGGAACCATATCACTTACATTAATCGTCTGAACAAATACAAAAGAGACACCCGGTTGACAATTGTCCGTAACCGTAAATGTCCTGGTAATAATTTTACAAGGGGTGTTCGGATTGTTGTCGATTATCGTCTGTATCTGATCTGAAAAAGTGAATACAGGATTGGCGCACTGTAATGATCCCGGATCAAACATCGGTACACCATTTGGCAAATCTTCAGGGTCAGTTGAATTACAAATATTTACAGTTATTGGCGTTGGAGGCCATGTAATATCATCTTCAGTAAATGGATTCGAATTCTGGAAGGTTACGATTTGAACACATGTTGCAGTATTGCCGGAGCCGTCTGTTGCAGTAAATGTTCGCGTGATCGTTCCTACATTACAATTATTTAGATTAAAGACTGCATTCTCCTGAATCGTAACTCCGCCACAATTGTCAGAACCTGTTGGATTTCCAAATTGAGCTGTATTATTTGGATTAGTTACTTCTGAACATTCGACAGTTACATTCGGTGGACATGCTATTGAAGGTGGTATATTATCTACTACGGTTATAATTGCAGTACATGTAGCCGTATTTCCTTCACTATCTGTAACAGTTAATGTGACAATATTTGGACCGAGGTCTGTGCAGTTGAACATCGTCTGAGATAAGTTAAAAGTCAGAGAGTCAACAGAGCAACCTCCACCTGAACCATTGTTTACATCCTCAGGGTCTACAAATGCATTACCATTCGAGTCTACGAAAATCGTGACGTTCTGACAATTAGCTACAAGGCCACCACCATTTTCTTCGATGGTAACTGTAGCTGTACAGGTAGAACTATTTCCTGAAACATCTGTCACAGTTAATACAACTATATTAGGACCAAGATCATCACAATCAAATGTGTCCGGATCCAAATCCAAAGTCACAGGACCGCAATTATCAGATGATCCATTATTGACCTGAGTTGGAAGTATTACTATCACACCACCGGAAATTGACACTGTAATATCTTGTGTATTACAAACAGGCGATATCGTATCAACTACAGTTACGGTTGCTGTACATGTGCTACTATTTCCAGACTGATCAGTAACGGTTAGTGTCACTTGATTAGGTCCAAGGTCATCACATGTAAAATCATCAGGTGTAACTGTAACCGTTACTATCGTACAATTGTCAGTTGAACCATTATTAATTTGTGCGGGAGTAATTGTAACATTTCCGGCCCCATTCACAAAAACTGTCAGATTAGCTGCAGAGCACAATGGCGCAAGATTATCAACAACCGTAACGGTAGCCGAACACGTATCAGTTGCTCCGGACCCATCTGTAACTGTAAGTATAACTGTATTGTCTCCTATGTCAAGACAATTAAATGTATCCTCATCAATGGATAAATCCAGATCACCACAGAAGCCTTGTGAACCATTATCGATATCACCGGCGCCAATCACAACGATTCCGTTTGGACCGAGATTAACTGTAATATCCTGGCAGATAGCCGAAGGAGGTAATCCATTTACTGTGACAGTTGCCGTGCAAGTCGAAGTATTTCCTGATTGATCGGTCACTGTAAGTGTAACCACTCCATTCCCCAGGTTATCACATGTCAGCGTATCGGGATCAACCGACAATCCAACTATAGTGCAGTTGTCCGTGGAGTTATTATTAATCTGAGCTCCCGTAATGACCGCAATACCATTACCATCAAGGGAAACTGTAATATTCTGACAAATCGCTAATGGAGGTAGCGTGTCCTGAACTGTAACAGTAGCAGTACAAGTTGAAGTATTTCCTACCGAATCTGTAACCGTAAGAGTTACGATGTTAATTCCTAAGTCTGTACAGTCAAATGTGTCAGGTGTAACACTAAGATTTTCGATCCCGCAATCGTCTGTTGATCCATTATTAATGTCTGCTCCGGTAATGACTACAATACCATTACCACCAACACTTATTGTAATATTTTGACAAATAGCTACCGGAGGGTTATCCAGTACAGTAACT
>JAYUXX010000310.1:0-3899 GCA_043752765.1 Saprospiraceae bacterium
CGAGTCTTCCAAAACGATTTCCCATGTGCGTCCACCATCAATGGTTTTTCTGATCCTGTTGAATTCACCGGCAAATACTATATCCGGATTAGTTGGATGAACCTCCAGTGCAGTGACAGCGCTAATATCATATTCGCGGGAGACACAATTCCATGTCTGCCCTTTGTCGGTGCTCTTATAAATTTCAGAGCCTTCAGTTCCACAATACACAATATCGGGATGGGAAAGCGACTGATCGATGCAATAAATATTTGCCTGGGAAGATTGTGATCGTGGAGAAGGGCCTGTATTTGTATTGAACATTTCAACTGGACCCATCACTGACCATGTAGATCCTCCCCGCGCATCGGGTCGCAACTTTGAATGTTGTTTTAAATCCTCTAATCGTTTTCTAAAAGCTTGATTTTCTGCAGGGGATGGTTTAGCTATGAAGCCCTGGTTATTGATAAAAGGCTCCATGGCACGATGCCATTTTTTATAATATTGGGTGTAGGTTGTTTTTTCGGTTGGGTGGGATTGTCTCCAGATTCGATATTCATCATCAACTTGCCATATATTGGGGCTGTCACCATACATCTTTACTGCCCATCCGGGAAGTGATTCATTCAGGGAAGGGGTAACCTTATGAAGTTGTTGAGCAGGAAGGTGAAACGTAATGAGAAGACTAAGAATAAGAAAGGTATATTTCATTTCAACGGTTGTGTGGACAAATATAAAACTAAGCCCCATATGCCCGGAAAGGCGTACAATGATTAATCGGAATGAGTAGAATCGTCATTATTGGACCAGCTCACCCCCTGAGGGGAGGCCTTGCCACTTTTAATCATCGGCTTGCCAGAGAATTTATGTCCCAGGGAGATGAATGCAGCATCTATTCATATTCCTTACAATATCCTTCCATGCTCTTCCCCGGTACATCACAATTTACAGATGATCCGGCACCGGACGGAATTAAAATCATCTCTGCGATAAATTCAGTCAATCCGCTCAATTGGATAAGAACAGGCAATAAACTTAGAACCGAAAAACCTGACATCATTGTCGTAAGATATTGGTTGCCATTTATGGGACCAGCGCTCGGAACCATCTTAAGGCAAGTCAGGAAAAACAAACACACACAAATCATTTGTATTGCCGATAATATCACACCTCATGAGAAAAGACCCGGCGATGAAACTTTCACCAACTATTTTATAAAAAGTGTCCATTCATTTATCACCATGAGTGAAAAAGTGTTGGGTGATCTTAGGCGAATAGAAAAAACCAAGCCTGCTAAGGTTGTTCCTCATCCGCTGTTTGACACTTTTGGAGATATCGTTCCAAAAGGGAAAGCTCGAGAAAGATTAGCCATTCTGCAAAATGAAAAAGTGGTTCTGTTCTTTGGGTTTATCCGGAAGTATAAGGGACTTGATATTTTATTTGAAGCCATGAGTGATTCCCGAATTAAACATGCAGGGATTAAATTACTTGTAGCGGGTGAATTTTATGAAGATGAAAAATCATATCAGGATCAGATTCAAATACTTGGTATCAAGGATAGCCTGATACTGCGTACTGAATTTATCGCCGACGATGAGGTGAAATATTTCTTGAGTGCAGTAGATGTGGTCATTCAACCTTACCGCAGTGCTACACAAAGCGGAGTTACTCCATTAGCTTATCATTTTGAAAAACCTATGATCGTGACTGACGTTGGCGGGTTGGCGGCATTAGTACCTCATGAAAAAGTTGGACTGGTGACACAACCTGATCCGAAATCAATTGCTGATGCGATCATGAGATTTTATGAGCTGGGTGAAGATTATTTTATTCCTCATCTTCGTGCAGAAAAACAAAAATATTCCTGGTCAGGTCTCACAGATAGCATCAAGGCGTTGGCAAAAGTTTGAAAGGCTTGCTTGCTCGATGTAAAAGTTAGCGATGAGATTTTATTTGTTAAAAAGTTTTAAATACCAGTTGATGCAAGAGCAAATTAAGGAGATTGTAAGCCGATCCATTTCGGTGAAGCAGAATATTTTGCAACATGCTGATTTATTAAAATCCATAGAAGCGGTTGTAACAGAAATTGTACTTGCTTTCAGAGCCGGTAATCGAATCTATCTGTGTGGAAATGGCGGAAGTGCTGCTGATGCACAACATCTCGCTGCGGAACTTTCCGGGAGATTTTATAAAGACAGAGTTGCTCTTCCTGCAGAGGCGTTGCATTGTAATACATCCTATCTGACTTCGGTAGCGAATGACTATGGATTTGAACACGTCTATGCTCGTCTCATTGAAGGAATAGGCCAGCCGGGCGATATATTGATCGGAATGTCCACATCAGGAAATTCAATAAATGTCATCGAAGCTTTGATGAAAGCTAAACGAAAGGGTATGGTGACGATTGGCTTTACTGGTGAGACAGGAGGAAATATGAAAGATGAATGTGATTTTCTAATTAATGTTCCATCCACGGACACACCGAGGATTCAGGAAAGCCATATTATGATAGGCCATATCGTTTGTGAGCTTGTCGAAAGCCAATATTTTGATTAGAGAAGCAATCATATTGACATGCGGTCAGAAAGTTAAATCAAAGCAGATCAGTCCTGAGCTTCCAATATGCATGGCCGAAGTTGCAGGTCAGCCATTTCTCACGTATGTCATTCGACGTTTGTTGTCCCATGGAATAGAAAGGTTTATTTTTTCTTTAGGATACAATCATAAGTTTATAGAAGCCTTTTTAGAATCCCAATTCTCCTACCTGCAATATTCTTTTGTGGTTGAAGAACATGCCTTGGGGACAGGAGGTGCTATCCGACTTGCATTGACAGAATCTAGTCAAAGAGATGTTTTGATCGTCAATGCGGATGCGCTTTTTAAAATCGATCTGGAAAATTTGTTTGACCGGCATATTGAATTCCAGTCGGATTGTACAGTGGCTTTATTTTCTGGTAAACATGATGAAATTTATGGTGGAGTCAGGATGGATAAAACGGGAAGGATTAACTCCATTTATGAGGGAAAGTTAGCAGATGGATGTCAAAATGGAGGAGTTTATATTCTGAATACAAACCGTTTTTTGAAGTATGAATTTCCTGAGGTGTTTTCATTTGAAAAAGATTACCTCGAGGCTTACCTGAGTTCTTCGTATTTCTTCGGGGTAATTCAGAAAAGCGATTTCATCCAGATAGGTATTCCTGAAGATTATAAAAAGGCGGAGGCTAAATTGAAATATCCTTCATTGCCCTTTGAGGATGTCAATACCGGTTGGACACTATTCCTGGATCGCGATGGAGTGATCAATTATAACAAGGATGAAAGTTATATATTCAGTAGCGATGAATTTTCATTTATTCCCGGAGTGATTGAGGCGATTCAAAAGCTCAGTGTGCTTTTTGGAAAGATTGTCATTGTTACCAATCAACGTGGGGTAGGTAAGGGTCTGATGACTGAGGTTGCCTTGTGCGAAGTCCATCAGTATATGCTTGCGGAAATTGAAAATGGAGGTGGCAGGATCGATGCAGTATATTATTGTACACAAATAGAGGACAAGCACCATGATCGGAAGCCTAATCCGGGTATGGCACTTGAGGCCGCTCACATGTTTCCTGACATTAATTTTTCGCAATCAATTATGGTAGGTGATAAACTGAGTGATATGCAGTTTGGAAGAAATATCGGATCCTTCACGGTTTTGATAGCATCTTACGAAAAGAGCACACTCGCTGATCATGCAGATGTGGACGCGATGTTCGAATCGCTGAGTAAGTTTTCGAAAATGGTTTAAAGAGAATTTTCCGGCAGCGATGTCACTCAACAAAGATTCACAGTGGTCCTATGCGAAGACATTTTTTCGGATAACCGCCTGCTCCTGACTTATTCTACGGAGTTGGTCTTTTAGCATATTTCCGCGGTTT
>JAYUXX010000311.1:0-3888 GCA_043752765.1 Saprospiraceae bacterium
CAGGGAATCTGTCTAACTACTATGCGGGAGTTTCATATCTGAACCTTGGAAATTATGATGCAGCGTTGTCCTATTTAAATGATTTCAACGCAGACGGTCTTCTGGGTCCTGTCATGAAATTCGGTGCTCTTGGTGATGTTTACTCTGAATTGAACCAAATGGATAAAGCCAGAGATTTTTACAAAAAGGCAGCAGATGCTTCTGACAATGAACTTCTCACACCATATTATCTTAAGAAATTAGCCCTTCTTCACGAAACACAAAGTGAGGTTGATAAAGCGCTAGAAATTTACAAAACCATCAAATCCAAATATCCGAATAGCAACGAAGCCCTTTCGATAGATAAATATATTGCCAGAGCTGAATCACGCTAATCATGGCTTCAAGGGATGCTGCACCGATTCTTAACCTTCCTGATGGCAAACCCTATAAAATTGGCATTGTCACTGCACAATGGAATTATCAGATCACCAGCGTACTTCTTGAAGGTGCAAAGGAAATTCTATTTCAGGCAGGTGTTCTTGCTGAGAATATTGAAGAGTTATTTGTTCCCGGATCATTTGAACTTCCGTGGGGAGCGCGTCAATTAATGAAGGCAGATAAAAAGGATGCTATCATTTGTCTGGGGTGTATCATTCAGGGACAAACTAAACATGATGAATACATCGCTAATGCTGTTGCCTCCGGAATAATGCAGTTGGGACTCGCTTCAGGAATACCAGTCATTTTTGGAGTGCTGACCACGAATACTCTGGAACAGGCAAAGGACAGAGCTGGTGGCTCCCATGGAAACAAAGGTTCTGACGCAGCCGTCTCAGCATTACAACTTGCTTTCATAAAAACTGGTGACAAACCGTCTAAAAAGAAAATCGGTTTTTGATATGAAACTGATTCCAATAGAAACCGGGTATTTTAAATTAGATGGCGGAGCTATGTTTGGCGTAGTACCAAAGACGATATGGCAGCAAATGATACCGGCAGATGAAAATAATCTTTGCAGCTGGTCGATGCGTTGCCTTTTAGTCGATACGGGGGAACAAAAGATATTGATCGATACTGGATTAGGAAATAAGCAGGATGATCGATTTTTCAGTCATTATTTTTTGCACGGGGATTTTTCGCTATTGACCTCTCTTGAAAAAGCCGGATACAGCACTGACGACATAACAGATGTTTTACTCACTCATTTTCATTTCGACCATGTAGGGGGTGCTATAAACAAAGATGAACATGGGGTCCTTACACCTGCCTTTAAAAAAGCGAAATATTGGACTACACAAAAGCATTACGACTGGGCCTTTAATCCAAATGCAAGAGAACGTGCTTCGTTTTTAAAAGAGAATTTCGTTCCCTTACACGAATTAGACGTTCTAAATTTCATTCCTGAACAACAAGGATATCAATGGAGTAATGAAATCACTATGCGCTTTTCATACGGCCATACTGAATCAATGATGCTACCCCAAATTACATTTAGTGACGAGGTTACACTTATTTACGCTGCTGATCTAATTCCCTCATCTCATCATGTTGGTTTGCCATACATTATGGGGTATGATATCAGACCTCTTCAAACACTTGAAGAAAAAACTTCTTTCCTGAAGGAAGTAGCGGAAAAAGGATACTATATATTCCTCGAACATGATCAAGCCACAGAGTGCATATCTATTAAATTAGATTCGAAAGGAAGACCCGAAGTAAACAAACGATTAACTCTAGCAGAAGTAATTTCTAGAGTTTAATTCTTCTTATTGTTGATCAATTCACTGAGTTGAACATCAGTCTTTTTCCATCAGGTGAGCCTGCAAAAATTCCATTTTCAAATTTCTTTATTCCATTGACCCAGGTTCCTACCACAACCCCTGGAAGATGCATACCTTCCAATGGTGACCACTCGCATTTATAAAAAATATTTTCTTTCGAGACTAACGTTTCTTTTCCCAGATCTACCAATACTATGTCTGCATAACAACCTTCATCAAGAAATCCCCTATCCATGATTTTGAAACACTGAGCAGGAGCATGGCACATTTTTTCAATTATCTTTTCAAGACTAATCCTTCCTTCTGACCAATGAGAAAGCATCATCAGTAATTCATGTTGTATAAGTGGTAAGCCTGAAGGCGCCTCCAGATAATTCCCGGATTTTTCTGCCCACGTGTGGGGAGCGTGATCAGATGCTATTACATCAATCCGGTCATCGAGCACTGCTTCAAGAATAGCGTTGCGGTCTTCCGTAGTTTTAATTGCAGGATTACATTTAATCTGATTGCCCAGTGTGATATAATCCGGATCTGCATAAAACATGTAATGAACGCATGCTTCAGAAGTTATGCGCTTATTCTCAATTGGACCTTTTGTGAACAACCCAATCTCTTCCTTTGTGGATATATGCAAAATATGGAGGCGGGTATTATACTTCAACGCTAGTTCAACCGCAAGTGAAGAACTGAGTAAACATGCCTTATGGTTTCGAATCCAGGGATGTGCAGAAGGTGGTATATGGTCACCATATGTGGCCCTGGCTTCTGCCAAATTGGAAAGTATTGTTTGTTCATCTTCACAATGAGCAGAAATGAGAGTTGGACATGAGGCGAATAATTTTTCCAATGTCTCTCTGCGGTCAACTAACATATTTCCTGTGCTACTTCCCATGAACACTTTGACTCCGCATACTTTTGTGGGATCGGTTTTCATTACCTCACTCAGGTTATCATTACCCGCTCCCATGAAAAAGGAATAATTACCCCACGATTGTGTAGACGCTATGTGGTATTTGTCTTCAAGCAATATCTGCGTTAAGGCCGGGGGTTTCGTATTGGGCATCTCCATATAGCTGGTTACTCCTCCAGCTAACCCGGCGCGCGATTCTGTAAAAATGGTGGCTTTGTGCTCAAGACCAGGTTCTCTGAAATGTACCTGATCATCAATTATACCCGGCATTATGTATCTGCCATTGACTCTTTCTTCCGAGACCCTTCCTTTAATCTGAACAGAGGAATCCACTTTCTCAATGCGGTCACCCCGAACCCAAATATCCCCTTCAAATATCTTTCCCCTATTAATGATGCGCGCCTCTTTGAAAATTATATCGTTCATAAGGTGGAAGATATGCTATAGGATTGGAGCTCAGAAGCCACCCGACAAAAAATACATAGTTTTGTGACTCGAATTAACTTCCCTTCATGCACGTTATTAATCCTTTTACAAAACCTGATACGATCATTGGCATATGTGGAGGCGGCCAACTGGGGAAAATGCTCTGTGAAGCTGCGTCTAACTGGGATTGGAAGATTGCCGTTCTGGATCAAAGTACAGATGATCCGGCTGCAAAAATGGCTTATCGGTTTGTACAGGGTGACTATACGAATTACGACGATGTTTTGAAATTTGGTCTTCAGGTAGATATACTCACGATTGAAATTGAGAAAGTAAATATTGAGGCTTTGGTCGAATTGGAGCGACTTGGAAAAATTGTGCACCCTTCACCTAAAGCCCTCTCTATCATCAGGGATAAAGCGATTCAAAAACAATTTTTTATTGAGCAGGGATTCCCGGCCACACCTCAGGAAATTTTTGAGAACAAAGAGGAAATAAATGCGGGAATTCAGAATGGTTCGATTGATTTTCCATTTGTACAGAAAGTACGATCCGGTGGATATGATGGTAGAGGTGTTGTCATCATCAGAACGGAAGATGATTTACCAATGCTATTTGACGGACTATGCTTGATCGAACCTCTAGTTGAAATCGAAGTTGAAGTTTCGGTGATAGCTGCGCGAAATCAAAACGGTGAGATTAAAACATTCCCTCCTGTGGCGATGTCATTTCATCCCGAAGCAAATCTTGTAGATTATCTCTATTGTCCAAGTGGATTGGGTCCGGCAC
>JAYUXX010000312.1:0-9355 GCA_043752765.1 Saprospiraceae bacterium
AAATGGATGTCTCCATCTCCTACATTTCCGACAGTCTCTGCAACGAATCCTTTTTCAATCATGGATGTACTGTTCGTAAAGTGCAATTGAAATACGTGACCACCTGTCTCGATATCAAATCCAACACTAACTGAATTTCTAAACTCAGGTCCTAATTGATCAGGAAGAACATAAATATATTCACCGTTCAATGATGTCCGTTTTCCCAGCTTAATCCTGGCAGCAGCACCTATGGCATAAACATCATTTTCTTCCAGACTTGTAGCTACAAGATTCCGATGAACGTACGTTGGAGAAAGTTGCATACTGAACGCATTGGAGAATTTCTTGCCTATGATCATTTGGGCTGTGTAGTACATGCGGCTACTAAAGAAATTTTCACGATCCGGATCCTGAAACTTAATTGTTTTAATGGCTGAAGTACCCAGAAGACACAATGAAATAGGCGTAACCCGTTTGCCGGTAGATTGTCGCAACACCTTGAATTTGACGAATCCATCATACGTCTTTTCAAAGTTACTTCTGCCGATCCCTACCATCAGCCGATCCGTGATGCCGTAATCACCACCAATACGTATAGTGGCCTGATCCAGACCAAAAAACTCATAAAAACCACCGCTCAAAAACCCAAACCGATGTTGGATTTTAATATCCAGCTCGCCCGCGGCTGTGTTTTCCACAGAATGCAGATTGACGACTCGATTCGCTTTAAAAGTAGCTGTTGTATAATTTACGGTTTCCTCTTCGTCCAGAAGAGATAATAAATCATCTTCCTGTGCTGATACGGAAAAAACGACGAATGTGAACAGCGTGACTAATATTGATTTCCAAAAACTCATATTTCTTTTTTGTTTATGGCTTAAAATTACAATAAATAGAAAACCCCTATCATCCTATTATGGATTGATAGAGGTCTGCTATTTCATACTATATGCTACCAGCCTATTTTGAAGGCATGGGTTGATATTCGGATTGTACATTGATCTCCACATTTTTGGCAATATTCTCAGCAACCACTTTAGGAATTTCTATTCCGTAATCAGCTACTGCAATGGAAAATTTGCTTTTAGCTGAAATGTTGGCGCCTTTCACAGTAATAACACCGGTCGAGGTAACAGGTTTAGTAACCCCATGGATTTCCATCTGGCCACTCACATTGACATTATAATCACCATCCTTCGCGAAATTAACTGCAGACAAGTTGTCAATCTTGCCTTTAAACTTGGCTTTAGGATAGGTTGTGCTTTCCATGTAATTTTCATTGAAATGCTCCTGCATCAAAGCTTTTTCAAATTTAAATCCCTGTACCAAAACTGCCCATTCAATATTCCCGGAAGTTGCATCCAGCACTGTACTTGCTGTTGTGTTCTGAGCTTCAATTTTTTCCATCGGGGTATCTGAACGGAAGGATATTTTACCAGTCTTGGAAAAATATTTCTGTCCGAAAGCCAGCTGAGCTGACATGACGAGGACAATAACAATTAAATTCTTCATATTTTATTTAACTTTTAAGGTTTATCAATACGTAATTTTCTATTCACATTTTAGGGTCTTATTTAACAACGGATGCCCTTACGAGAATCACATCACTGAGATAGCCACTGCACATTCCTTTCGCACTGGCCCGATCACCTGCTTTCAGGCCATCCATACTATTTCCTTCATCTAATTCCGTAATGACAACTGAAATTGGATTCGATGTTTCGAAATGGATTTTATTCTTTCCTTCTTCTGTCGTAATCGAAGCGACAGTGCCGCTAACCTCAACGATTTTACCCAGGTACTTGTCATTTGCAGTTTGTTCATTGGATTCGTAATCTGCAAGTAACTGATCAGCTGTAACCGAAACATCAGCTTTTTTATTTTCAAGACTTTCAACAGGTTTGTTGTACATGTAGTAACCGATTGCTAATGCAACTACGCCCAGAATAAGAATTGGAAGAATAATTTTTTTCATGATGTTTGCTTTTATATGAACATGAATAATACATGTTTGATTATCATATCAGTATTAAAATATTACTAATTGTTTGGTGCTCCATCTGCTACCCAGGACTCGATTTTAGCAATGTCACAAGCGAGCAATTTGGGCGCGCCCTGAGGCATTGGTTTGAATCCAGGTTCGTGTCGGATTGCACCTAAAAGCCTTCCACTCGTTACATGTTTGATCAATTCGCTATGACCCTCTACTGTAATGTTAGCAGTGTTAGCTGCTGCACTATGACACGAATAACAATTACGTTGCAATATGGGCGCAATATCAGTTTGAAGACTCATGCCTGTCGTAACACAATCAGATCCCGGATACAAGTCTTCTTCGTTGTCATAGTAACACGAAGAAATGACGACCATTCCTAACAACAGCAGTTTAATTATTTTGGGCTCCATTATCAATCCAGGATTTAATTTTATCGATTGTACACTGAGACAATTTTGCAGAACCTCTAGGCATAGGCTGAAAACCAGGAGCATGACTTATCGCACCAAATAATCGTCCATTAAGCGCTACCGTTTGAACTCCTGCATGGGTATTCAGTGCAAAACCTCCGGCAGGTGCTCCCCCTGAATGACATCCTACACAATTTGTGGTTAAGAGAGGCCCCACAAATCCTGCAAAAGAAATATTAGTCGTATTACATCCCACCGGGTTTTCATCACAAACCAGATTTTGTGCTCCCTGTAGAATCCATTTCGCTATAAGACCTATTTGATCTGCATTCAAGCGCTGATTTGGCGGAGGTGGCATTACTTTATCAGGATCACTTTCTGTAATTTTTTCAAACAATTCGGAGTCCTCTAAATCAAATGGTTTGATCACATTGCTTGCGATCACATTCTGATAGCTATCTAAAATAACACCCTCCTGATGTGTGATAGCATCATGACATCCACTTTTCGCACAATTTGATTTTAGTATGGGTAATATTTCCATATTAAAATAGACAAGGTTTGGATCGCAAGGTACGCCTGGATCAGTTGTATCAATGGGTACAACAGTTGTATCCATTGGATCCGGATCCGGGCCGGGATCAATAGGCTCTGCTACAGGTTCGTGCATACATGAAGGTAAAAGCATCATTATGAAACCAACCAGCAGGATTGCCGTGAAGAAATGATTTCTCCGCAACCTGCGCTCTGTTAAATATTGAGTGTGTTGATTCATAATATGTTTGCTTTAAACGCTATCAAATGTGCCATTATTGAATGACGACCATTGCTCCATACCTGTTTTTTACCGTTACAACCTGGATATAATACACCCCGGGTATTTCAGGAAGCTGAAGATCATTTCCCTGCTCCAGAATGATCTCTTCACCTTTCATTCTTAATCCATTGATATTATGAATCAGCACTTGAGCTTCCTGACCAATATCAATTTGATTAAAACCACTTATTTTCACAACTGGTGAGGATGATACAACCGGATTAGGAAATACAATGATTTTTTTCAGTTGCACCTCCACCGGACCCAGACTTGTCGTTCCGACATACAAAGTCCTGCAATCTGAATCCGTACAATTTCCTGCGTCATCAAGAACAAGAAGGCAAACTGTATAGACTCCAATATTTGTGTAGATATGTTGTGGGTTTTGATCAGTACTGATCTGTCCATCACCAAATCCCCAAAGACGTGAGCCGACGGGCCCTGTGCTTTGATCTGTAAACTGGTATTCAAGCGGATTGGTTCCTTCTGGAACAGCCAGATACTTTGATCTTAATTGCAAGCACGGATCCGTAAGATCGAGGATCTCGCAATGTGTTCCCAAACAACCATTCGCTGTTGTTGTGATACAAACTTCATAAATACCTGGTGCAAATAAATGCGATGTAGAATCATATTGAGTGGATGTACTCCCGTCTCCAAAACTCCATGTGGCCGTGACGACATCTTCTGAGACATCGGAGGTGTTGTAAAAAACAAACTTTAATCCATCTTGCTCGTACGTAAAGCCTGCATTGCAAACAGTGGATCCCAATCTTAATTTGTCACAGAAAGTTTCAATACATCCACTTGCGTCTGTAATGGTAAGACAAACTTCATAAAGAATTGCTGCCGGGAAAATATGTGTTGGATTTTCAATTGCAGACGAAGTACCATCTCCGAAATTCCAATTCCAGGAAACAATCTCACCTTTACTAATATCTGAAAAACTTACTTGATTATCACTGAAGTTGATATCATAATTGAAATCTGCTCTGACAAGGAAGCACGGGTCATTACAATCAAAAGAATCTAACGCTATGGAAACGGTACAATCACTTGAACCATTATCTGAAGATTGTATCATATGAGATTGTCCCAGTGCATCCAATTCTAAAGAAAATGTTTGTACCCCACCTTGTATGAAAGGATTATCATTTATCACTACTAAATTCTGGTTCGATACATCATATGTTGTTCCTGTTCCTTCGGAGAAAAAACGGAAATCAACAAATACTTTTCCGTCATCACAGGCATCAACAACGTTTATCGTTCCCGCCATTCCAATTCCTCCGGGAGCTCCGTGAGGTATGCAATAGTATGGATGCAATCCTTTCTCTGTAAGTATGAGATCATAAACTGATCCTTGACCTAATAGCCCGGAATTAAATACGTCAGGACCTGTTGCATTGTCGGATGTTACCGTATGCGGAATCGACCCTGTCCAAACAAAATGAACTTTATCTCCCAATTCCACCTGAAGATCTTTAGTAGAATAATCAAAATCGCGGACTAATACAACATGACGCCGTCCATTCCCCAGGAAAAAATCAAAACCAGTCAATGCGCAATCTGCATTGCAACTGCCCATTGTAAAAAACTCACTGGCTGCACAGATATTATTTTCAAGATCCTGAATGGTAATAATGTGTTGTGCATTATCCGCCGGATATGCAACCATAGTTTCGTTAGCTCCAGTGCGATCGTCATAAGCTCGTGGATTGTTTCCATAAAGTACACCATCTACGAATAGATTATAACCAAACAAGCTTCCGTGAGTTACTTCGAATTTTACCTGTACATTTTGTCTATTATCTGCGCAAGCCGGAAGCACTGTAATTATTCCAGACATACCGATACCACCTGGTCCACCATGTGGAATACAGAAATATGGGTGGACACCGGGTGTATTAATTACCAAATCATAGGTAGCGCCTTCACCTAACAACCCACTGTTAAAAACTTCTGGTCCTGATAAGGCATCTGATGTGACGGTGTGAGGTATTTCTCCTGTCCAGGTAAAGCGGATTGTCTCTCCTGCACCAACTGTAATATTTTGTGGCAGATAATCAAAGTCCCTCACCTCAATTGTATGCAAAATATTTGTCCCGGTATTTGCCGTAAGATTTACTACAGAGCATCCGGCGCCACATATGCTTGTATGAACTGGTTGGGTGTATGCACAGAAACCTGTTTCGAGATCCTGAATTGTCACAAGGTGCCATGCTCCATCTCCGGGGATGCCAACTATTTCACTATTAAATCCTAATGGATCATCATATTGTAAAGGGGTATCCGTGATTTTTACGCCATCCACAAAAACATTATATCCAAGAGGACTTCCGGCGGATACGTTGAATGAAAGATTAGTTTTCCAGGTATCGAGGCTACAGGTGTCGATTACGTTTATTATGCCTGACATACCAATTCCGCCAGGTCCTCCATGAGGCTGACAATAGTATGGAAAGCTACCTGTTTCACCGATCACTAAATCATACGTTGCACCCTGCCCTAATAACCCACTGTTCCATGAATTCGGCCCCATAAACACATCGGAGGTTGCTGTATGCGGTATTACGCCTGTCCAAACAAAATGGACTGTGTCTCCAATCAGTACATCAATTATGGAAGGAGAAAATTCAAAATCTTTTACTTCAACCACGTGACTTACACTGCCTTGCCCGATAACAAAATCAGATATTAGACAAGGTCCTCCGCATGAAGGAATTGCAAGTGCCTGCGAAACTGTGCAAGCTCCATTTTCCATAAATTGTACAAGGATGGTTGCAGTAGTGCCGTTACCTACAATCATAGTTGTATATGTGCCATAACCATTCACATCTGTAGTAAGTGGTTCCGGATTAAGTTTAAGACCGTCTTTATAGATATTAAATGTTGCGGCAGGTTGATTAGAAGTAAAATTGACATTCAATGTCACTGTATTTCCCATACATCCAGATACTGTTGCCTGTGTGATATTGATTGTGCAGGAAGAATTACAATTGGGTACAGTGACTGTTTGTTGAGCACTGCATGTTGAGCTCGCTACATCAGAAACCACAAAGGTTTGCTGACCTCCATTACCACTTACAGCGAGTGGAATTGTCAAAGTTCCGGTTGGAGAGAATGCAAAAGGAGAACCTGTAACAGCAATACCGTTTTGCGTTACTCCAAATCCTTGGCCTGAAGTTCCTGAATAATTTATGAGCATTGTACCATTAGCGATAATACCATCGCAGGTAGAAGTGACGTTGATTATTCCGGCCATCCCTACACCACCCGGTGCGCCATGAGGGATACAATAATATGGAAACGTTCCTGTTGCATTCAGGATCAATTGCCATGAAGCACCCTGGCCTAAAAGACCGGAATTAAATGCATTCGGACCTGTAGGAGCATCCGATGTGACTGTATGTGGAATTACTCCCGTCCATACAAAATTGAGTGTATCTCCAAGATTGATCGTTATTTCTTCAGGAGAGAATTGAAAATCCTGTACTTGTACTGTATGAGAAATATTCGATCCAAAACTTAAGTCGCTAATTGAAATACTACACGGCAGCGAACAATCAGTTGTTATAATACTACTTGTAGCTGTACAGCTTGGATCTCCCGTATCTGTGATTATTATGGTATGAGGTTGTCCATTGCCCTCAATATTCACTGACGCTGATGGATAGCTATAGTTAAATGTCCCAGCTGCCTGTCCGTCCACAGTGACGCTATAGGTAGCAGAATTGTTTACACCCGTTACATTTAAAGCAACTGATACCATTCCTGCACTACAACCTCCTGTAATTGTTGGATTGAAAGAAATTGAACAAACCGGCGTTCCTCCTCCACTACAATTTGGAGTGGTGATTGTAACCGTGGCATTGCATGGTGGATTTGCTATATCCTGAACAACAATTGTATGAGGCAAGCCATTACCAGCAACCAGAACCGATGCTGACTGTGTTGGCCCGGGCACATACAAGAAATTACCTGCGTTGTTGCCGTCAACTATTACACTGAATCCCTGGCTCCCTCCATTTGTAGAATTGAAAGTTACCTGAACTGTTGACTGACCAAAACTATTACAAGGAGGAGATACATGAATTGTGGCTGCCATTCCTACTCCCGGTGCGCCGTGTGGTATGCAGTAATATCCATAATCACCTTCAGCTAAAACTGGACTTGTATACATGGCTGCATTTCCTAATAAGCCACTATCCCAACTATTTGGTGTACCCTGCACATCTGATGTAGAAGTATGAGGGATGTTTCCTGTCCATGTCCATTTGACAACATCACCAGCAGTAATATTTACTACGTTGGGGTTAAATTGAAAGTCTTCTACATTGACATTATGCACGATTCCACTTGGACCGCCATTTGCACTTGCAGCAGTAGCAGTCAAATTAGTTATGCTGCATGGAAGATTACAATTCGGAGTGGTAGCATTTATGGTAACCGTACAAAGAGGATCTACATTATCGGCTATTTCTACAGTATGATTTAAACCGTTTCCGGGAAGTGTAATCGTTACTGTAGTTACGTTGCCTGTGTATGCATAATATGTATTCGCTCCATTGTCAATGCTTACATTAAATCCGGAACCTCCGTTCGTCACATTCACGATTAGAGTGGCTGTCACAGTGTTATTATTACATCCCCCGATATTTCCAACCGTTCCGGAAATGCTACACACGGGAGTTCCACCGCCACCGCAATCAGGTGTAGTGACAGTTGTAGTTGCACTGCATGATTGATTAGCAATATCACGGACTAAAATTGTATGTGACATAGCATCACCCGGCACTAAGATCGTTGCCGATTGCGCAGGTCCACCTACATACGGAAACGTACCGGCCACAACTCCATCCACAAGAACTTGAAATCCCTGCGTACCATTACTTGTAATATTGAATTCGACAAGAACATTTGTTTCCCCATTTGCATTGCAGGGTGGTAAAACGAAAACTGTGCCTGCCATACCTACGCCACCGGGTGCACCGTGAGGAACGCAATAATACGGGTGTGTTCCTTCAGCAAGCAAAGGACTTGTGAAAGTGGCACCATTATTTAACAACCCACTATTCCAACTATTTGGTCCACTTGTTTCGTCTGATGTGGAGGTGTGTGCAATTGCTCCTGTCCATACCCACTGGACTAAGTCTCCAACGGTGATATTGATTACATCCGGATTAAAAATAAAATCCTGAACATTGACTGTATGCACTATACCGCTTGGTCCTCCATTTCCACTGGCAGCGGTTGCGGTTAAGTTAGTAATACCGCATGGAAGATTACAGTTTGGTGTGGTTGTATTTATTGTTGCCGTACAAATAGGTGCCACATTGTCTGTGATTTCCACAGTATGATTTTGCCCATTCCCTGGAAGTGTTATAGTTACTATTGTTGTTCCACCTGTATAAGCATGAAACATGTTTGGACCGTTATCAATACTCACATTAAATCCTGAGCCACCGTTTGTGACATTCACTGTGAGTGTTGCTGTAACATTATTATTATTGCATCCTCCGAAATTTGTCACGGTTCCGGAGATGCTACAAACCGGAGTTCCGCCTCCCTGATTACAATCAGGGGCGGCATACGTCATGTCCATATCACATGTCGGATCAGCCACATCTCTTATGACAAGAGCGTGTGCATTTCCATCGCCCGCAATATTGATTGTGACAGATTGCGGACCTACACCATTGTAATCAAACGGACTGCCTGGCACAGGTACACCATCCCATAGGACATTATAACCGGCAGCATTTGCAATTGTCGTATTAAATGTGATGAGTAAAGGAAGAGAATTACCCGCCGGGCAGTTGGATAAGATTTGACCACTCATACCTACTCCATTCGGACCACCATGAGGTTGACAGTAATAATTATACGTTCCGGGGTTATCGATGAAAACATCAAAAGTTGATCCCCCACCAATCACGCCTGAGTTCCAACTATCAGGACCACTTGTTGCATCAGATGTAGTACTATGTCCACTTCCTTGCCATGTAAAATGGACTATATCCCCAAGTTCAATAGCTACACTTTGAGGAGAGAAAAAGTCATCGCCGACAGTAACATTTACGGTTCCTCCTCCGGCAATGGCAACATTTAGTGAACCTAGAAAACAATCAGAAGAACAATCTTCTGTGG
>JAYUXX010000313.1:0-9328 GCA_043752765.1 Saprospiraceae bacterium
CTTTCACCAGCGAAGCATACTCAGCATTCTCCATCAAATTGGATGAAAGCACTAGACAATAAACTTCTATCGGATGGACATATTTGTATTGTAATACCTTATCCTCTTGTATTTGAATGGATGAGAGCTTCGAATGCGGAGGGACTGTACTGCAGCGACCGACTTGATGTTTATTCGTTTGCAAGGGATGAGTATCCTGTAAGAACATTACTTCACCTTACGAAAGCCGTTATAAAACCCAACTTACGCAAGCTTAGTATTTACGAAGAGGTTGCCTCTTACACAAATAGTTATCTCGCCTTAACAGGCATTCAGTCTGTCAGCATCAAAATGGATGATCATCCTGCAAATTAATTTCTCAACAGGAAATGAAAACATAAAAAAAAGGTGACACTATGAAGTGGTCACCTTTTTAATTTTGAGCCATTGTATCGTGAGTTGCCTCCTCAATTATCCTTCTGGCTACCGTGAGGATAGTGTCATCTTCAAGTGAAACGATTCCACCATCTGGTCCCGGTTGAATATGTTGAGACACGATTTGGCCATTCTCATACTTCTTAGCTCCGAAATAATTTCGAACTGTTTGTTCTTCGAGTTCAAGTTCGTCCGCAATTCGCTTAACACCACCAGTGGGTAAAGCATGTTTGATTTTACGCAATTCTTCAAAAGTGATATACATGTTTGAAAAGTTGAGATTAGATGTGAAAAATATATTCCTGACTTGAAAGTTAAGTCATAATAATCATTTGTAAAAGTTTTTTTACAAAAACCGTAGGGCAATAATACCATCCTATAACTATCTAAAATATCTCCGGAAAATTAGTGACTTCTAACATTTTACCTAAAGTTAGCTCACCCTGAATACTTAAAACATAGGTACATTTTGTCAGCTTTCTATTGACAAGTTTTGATGTCGATGAAAGTTATTACTCCACATATTAATCAGAGAAGAGAATCTGCATCCACCAAAGAAATTCCGAAGGCATCCGCAACACCTTTGTAAACAACTTTTCCATTGACCACGTTAAGCCCAAGTTTAAGGGCATGATCCTGACGACAGGCGGCTTGCCATCCCATATCAGCCAGTTTTAGTGCATAGGGGAGGGTGGCGTTTGTCAGGGCTATCGTTGATGTATACGGAACAGCTCCCGGCATATTTGCTACACAATAGTGGACTACACCATCGATGACAAATATCGGGTCTTCGTGAGTTGTTGGTCTGCAAGTCTCAATACAACCTCCCTGGTCAACGGCGACATCCACTATTACAGTTCCGGGTCTCATCTCTTTGAGCATGTCCCGCGTGATGAGCATTGGAGCTTTGGCTCCGGGAATCAAGACAGCACCAATAATCAAATCGTGATCCTTGATCAGTTCACGAATATTGACTTCGTTTGAATACATGGTGATTACATTAGGCGGAAGGATATCTGCGAGATATCTCAAACGATCGAGATTAACATCCAGGAGAGTGACCTGAGCCCCCATACCTGCGGCCATCTTTGCAGCTTGTGTTCCTACAATGCCTCCACCTAAAATCAGAACTTTAGCTGGCGCTACTCCAGGCACGCCTCCCAGCAGAACCCCTCGACCACCTTCCGGCTTTTCCAAAAATTTAGCACCTTCCTGAACGGCCATACGACCCGCCACCTCAGACATGGGAACAAGTAACGGCAGTGATCTATCCGGAAGTTCAACGGTTTCGTAGGCGAGGCAAACAGCCTCATTTTCGATCATTGCACGCGTTAACGGCTCATAGGATGCAAAATGGAAATAGGTAAAAAGCAATTGATCTTTTTTAATCAACGGATATTCAGAATTAATTGGTTCTTTCACTTTTATGATCATATCTGCAATCGCATAGACATCTTCTATAGTTGGTAAAACTGTTGCTCCACGAGTTTGATAAGCAGAATCTTCGAACCCGCTACTGGCCCCGGCGTTGTGCTGCACATATACTTTGTGCCCTCTTTTTGTCAGCTCAAGAGCTCCGGCTGGAGTCAAGGCTACACGGTTTTCATTTGTTTTAATTTCTTTCGGAACGCCAATGATCATAGGTGAATGATTTATAGTTTTTTTTTTCAATAATGCGAGGCTAAGGTAATGCGCATGAGGTTATTCCATTACATAGTATGGTCCGTAGGTAAAATAAAAAAGCCCTCTCCTGGGAGCGGGCTTAAGGTTAACTAAAACTAAGATCACACTTCTTATCTGACAGCAAAACAGAGTCTGCTACTTGAGATTCGTAAAAATGGGCTCATGACGTTTCACGAGCCACTGCGATTATCCATTAAAAAACCAAAACTTATGGGTCAAATATATACATATTAAACTTATTTGCAATATGTAAATGACTTTTTATCAGATAAAAAGATAAACTAAATTTTCGTAATATGTTTTAGCCTGAAAATCTAACGAATACGAAATCTTAAAAACAAGCTTAGCGGAAGATATTTTTGAGAGCCTCTATCGATTTGAGCCCATTCTCACCCAAATTGAGCGAAAACTCGTTTACATAGAGATTAATATGGCTGATCATGACCCCTTCATCCATCTCCTGAGCAAATTGGCGGACATATGTCATGACCATATCATGGTTGGAATGAGCAAAAAGAATGCTCTGTCTGACGAGGTCTTCAATAATTAGTCTGGAAGGTTCCGGAACCCGCGTATGAGCAAAAATCCCCCCCAAAGGTATAGGTAAGCCGGTTTTGGATTCCCAGGATTCTCCCAGGTCCATGATTTTTACAAGGCCTTTAGCCTTGTAGGTAAATCGGTTTTCATGGATAATCACGCCCGCTGAAACAGTTTCATTTAGAACGAGATCTTCTATTTCACTAAAGAGATGAAATTGTTTCTGTTGACATCCCGGATAAAAAATATTAAATAATAAGTGCGCTGTTGTCCATTCTCCGGGTAGTGCAACAGGTCCTTCCAAAACTTCAGAAGTTCCTAAGGTATGTTTTGATATTAATAATGGACCACAACCAATGCCCAGTGCTGCCCCCGAATTTAATAGCGTATACGTTTCTTCCAGTGAGAGAGAGCGATGAAAGCTCATCTTCGTGACATCAAGGCGGGAGGCGGCCGCCCATTGATTCAATTGCTCAACATCTTCCATCAGGACTGTGAAGTCAAAACCTTGCGTATCAATCCATTTATTGACCAACGCGGCAAACATATAGGTATCATTGGGGCAAGGAGAAAAGCCGAGGGTTATATTCATCTGGTAAATTGAAAATTTCTAAATTGCGAGATGGCCCCGATTGATCTTGAAATTATCTATGAAGATAACCACCTGATAGCCATTAACAAGCCCAACGGCTTACTCGTTCATACAGACGATACAGGAGATACCAGCCTCGAAGAAATTCTGAAGGAATATCTGAAGGAGAAATATCAAAAGCCCGGAAATGTTTTTTTACAATCATGTCACAGGCTCGACCGGCCCGTAAGTGGAGCTTTAATTTTCGCAAAAACTTCTAAAGGGAAGGATCGTATGCGGCAGCTCTTTACGGACAGAAAGGTTGACAAAACATACCTGGCCCTTGTCACAAAACTCCCTGATCCGGTGGAAGCAGATCTTCAAAACTGGATGTTCAAAGACCGGAATAAAAATCTAGTTGAAGTCGTAAAAGGTGAACGTGTCGGAGCTGTCAAGGCCAGAACCATTTATAAGACTTTGGGAAGGATTGATCGGTTCTACTTAATCAAGTTGCACCCGATCACGGGTAAGTCTCATCAATTGCGCGTCCACATGAGTTTTATCGGAAGTCCCATCTTCGGGGATGTTAAATATGGAGGTATTACGATGCATGATCCGAACGCCTTTCTATTGCATTGCAGGCAAATGGAATTTGTGCATCCGATCCAAAAAGTACCCGTTATTCTGAAAGCTGAGTTGCCCAATCTGGTGTGGTGGCGAAAACATAAAGAAGAGATCGAAGCTTTGGAAAGCCTGGAATAAAATTAAACCACTACCTTCGTCGGGAGTGAGAGTCATACGACCAGCTCCTTTCGAACTCCCCCAGGGCAGAAATGCAGCAAGGGTAGAAAGTTGAGCGGTGCGATATGATTTCTCACTTTTTCTTTTTCCTCAAATCGTTTCCCGATGAAATTTTTTATTGATACAGCTAATCTTGACCAGATTAAGGAGGCGGCTGAATTGGGCATCCTTGATGGAGTGACGACAAATCCTTCACTTATGGCAAAGGAAGGAATTAGTGGAACAGACAATATTCTAAACCATTACAGATCCATCTGTGCCATCGTAGTCGGCGATGTGAGTGCTGAAGTCATCTCAACTGATTTCCAGGGAATTATTGACGAAGGCCAAATTCTAGCTGATCTGGCCCCGAATATTGTGGTGAAAGTTCCCATGATCAGAGATGGGGTAAAGGCGTTGAATTGGTTTCGAAATCACAATATCCGTACAAACTGTACATTAATTTTTTCCACAGGTCAGGCTATTCTTGCTGCTAAGGCGGGCGCAACGTATATGTCTCCGTTTATAGGTCGAGTCGATGATATTAATTGGGATGGCATGGCATTAATACGTGAGATCTCAGAAGTCTATCAAATTCAAGGTTATAGTACTGAAATCTTAGCAGCATCTATTCGGAGTTCACGGCAAATCATTGATGCAGCCAAATCAGGTGCAGATGTAGTGACATGTCCACTTGCCGCGATCCTTGGATTATTGTCTCATCCGCTCACGGATATTGGATTAGAAAAGTTTTTAGCTGATCATCGTAAAGCAGCGGGGAATTAGTCGAAGAAATATCGAATGATGGAGTGATGGAGTGATTTTGTGATGGAGTGATCGATTTAAAGGTAGCGCTCAATATCTGTTTGAATTATAATACTCGTAACCTTTGCCGGGTCTATTCCAAATCTTGGCTCCTCTCAATTCCCACCAGGAATTCTTGTAAGCAAAATGTCCGATGCCATTCTTTTTCAACTGGGCGCCATCAATATTATACGGAGGGTTTGAAGTTTTGGTAATATCAGAGATATCGACATAAGATATATCGCAGGGCATATTATCACCGCACAATTTGATGCCATGAGCTTCCAGTTCTATCCAACATTTGAAGTTCCCGGCATCAAAGCCTTTTACCTGGAAAACGTGTTGGTTTTTAGTGGGATTGGCCAGGAGGATAAAATTCAATTCACATTCCCCTTTTTTAGAAGGAGTGAGGGGTGTGGAATCCTGGGGAAGTGCAGTTTTCTTGGTTTTGGGATCTGGCTTAGAATAATTCAGAGTATCATTATCTGTTATGAGTTTTGCATTTGTATTCGACACTTGCTCCACTTGACTTTTTTCCATTGATGCTTTCTTATTGCGGCATGAGCACAGGCAACATATGGATATCAGGATAATGTAAGAGTACGGTAGGAATGATTTCATGTTTCGAAGATAGAGTCTGGAGGAGTTTAATCAAAATAAGTCTGACCTCGCATTATGAGGTTAGATTTTCTATATTTGCACCTCCTAATAGCCAAAGGCGCTGATTAGGAATTTTTTTTTGCACAGCCTATATAAATTTAAAAGCTTGATAATCAATAGCAATTGAGGTCAGGTGAGGTGGGTGAGCGGCTGAAACCAACGGTTTGCTAAACCGTCGTACTTTGAAAGAGGTACCGAGGGTTCGAATCCCTCCCTCACCGCGATAGACAGTTTCGGGATGTAGCGCAGTCCGGTAGCGCACCTGTTTTGGGAACAGGGGGTCCCAGGTTCAAATCCTGGTATCCCGACAGAAGGAGTCATTACGTGGCTCCTTTTTTATTTGCACCAGTTTTTCCAGTGGATTGATGAGCAGACCGTTTAGCGCATACCGCAACGCACTCGTGCGTGCGGCGGGAGGGTCCCAGGTTCAAATCCTGGTATCCCGACAGAAGGAGTCAATAAAAGCTTCTTTTTTATTTGATAATCAGGGGACGTTAAATTAAACACCTTAGTACATGTTTACCAATGATAAATCTATAGCTCTGCGGTTATTGAATTACTTTTCCTGAAATACTTCCCCTAACTTTATTTCCATATGAGCAATCCGGATCAAACACACCTAAAAAAATACGTAGTTCAAAAAATAGCCTGGACCGTAGGTGCTCTTTTGCTTGTAGTGGTTGGAAATATTTTACTTAACAAATACGCAGGTGAATATTTTACGGCATTTGCAACCAAAGTATCAGGAAACTATACGTTGACGGGCTTAGCTTTCTTTTTCAGTGAGTTACTCATCGGAATTTTTCCTGCCGAATTGTTCATGATCATTTATCAATCAAGGGAAGGGCAGGAATACTTCTTAATCGTTTTGATCTTAGGAATTATTTCAGCGATATGTGGGTTTATTGCGTTTTTGGTAGGGAGGTATTTAAATGCTGCAAAAATTACAAAGCTGGTAGTCATTCAGAAAAAGTTTAAAACGTATGGAGACCTTTTTCTAAAATACGGATGGGTCATACTCATATTGGCTGCTACTACACCGCTCCCTTTCGCATTAGTGTGTTTCATAGCCGGATACTTTAAATTTTCTCCCACGAAATTCTTGATATTGATAATACCGGTTCGGATAGTAAGATTTTTTATTTCGGCATACTTCATCAAGTACAGTATTAACTTGCTGTGATGATGTGAAAGGAAACTGAATATTGTATCAGGTCAGTTGCTTCGCCTAATGAAAAAAGAAGTCAGCGATGACTCCTTTTTTTATAACTATATCTTACCCGCTCAGTGAAAAGCAGATGTGTAAACTTGAAAATCAATTTTTTTAGAACCTGATAATACCCTTTGCACGAAGGTAATCAGACACTCTTGTCTCTTTTGTCCCTACACGATCTACAGCGGCTTGAAGCTGTTCCCGAGTGATACCCCATTTGCTGATCCAGTATGAAACATCTTCTGGAGTACTCATGCTGACAGCATTTCGACCAATGGCACCGGTTGGATTTATATTTTCTGACATGTTTAGTATGGGAAATGATGAACAATAAACATACGAAAAAATTTTGAGATCCCACGATTTAGCCCTGTTAGGGACTTATGAGGCGATTGATGTTTGTCATTCATTTTTGCAATAAAAGATAGATTACAACGCCAATGCACGGGCAAGTTGAACTATCATCCACTTTTCTCATATTTTCGACTTCAATTTATTTGCAATTGAAAAAATTCCTGCTCATTACATACTATTGGCCGCCAGCTGGTGGGGCAGGTGTCATGCGATGGGCTAAGATGTCGAAGTATATTGCTCAGTATGGATGGCAACCTGTAATCTATACTCCCGAGGATGGTGAGATGCCAGTGTATGATGAAAGTTTGCTCAAAGAAATTCCAAAGGAGATTGAGATAGTCAAAACGCCGATCTGGGAGCCTTACAATCTTTATAAAGCATTTCTGGGGCGAAAGAAAAAAGACAAACTCTACTCCGGCTTTATAAATGAAAATAAAAAGGTTTCGCTATCTCAAAAGATATCCGTTTTTATAAGAGGTAATTTTTTCATTCCGGATGCCCGCAAGTTTTGGATAAAACCATCTGTTATCTTTTTAAAGAAATATCTAAAGGATCACTCTATCGATGCTATTGTCTCTACAGGCCCTCCACACAGTATGCATCTTATTGGATTGAGAGTGCACCTTGCAACTGGGATTCCCTGGATCGCCGATTTCAGAGATCCATGGACCAACATTGATTTTTACTCTGATCTACACCTCACCAAGCTGGCTGATGCCCGGCACAAGCTTCTTGAGAAAAAAGTATTGGTGAATGCCTCTAAAATTGTAACAGTTACCTGGCGCTCAAGGGATGAATTCAAAGTCCTTAGCGGACGTGACGATATTATCGTGATTCCAAATGGTTTTGATGATGCTGATTTTGAATTGAAACAACAACCGTTAGATGAACAATTTTCCATTGTTCATATCGGATCGATGAATAAGGACCGTAATCCTCATGTGCTATGGTCAGCGTTAAAGGCAGTGGTCAAAGAATCCCCTGATCTAAAATCAAAACTCCATATCAAACTAGTCGGTCCGGTGGATTTTTCAATTCGGGAATCCATCGAAAAAGAAGGACTACAATCTTTTACTACAATCATTGAGTTTGTTCCCCACACAGAAGCTGTTGAGATACAGCAACAATCCCAAGTGTTATTATTAATGATTAATCATTCACCTAATGCAAGTACAATCATACCTGGAAAACTTTATGAGTATCTCGGATCAGGCAGACCTATTCTGGCCATAGGTCCTAAGGATAGTGATTCAGCTAAAGTACTTGAATTAACTAAAGGTGGAGTTGTACATGGATATGATGATGTGGAAAATCTTAAATCACGGATTCTGGAATACTTTGAACTTTATAAATCCGGTGCATTGGTGGGAAATGCAGAAGGAATCCAGAAATTTACAAGAAGATCACTGGCTTCAGATTATGCTGGAGTACTGGATGAACTCGGCTAAGATTTAATTTATTAGAGTTCTCCAAAATGTTTCCGGTATAGTATCCGATTTTCGTTTTTCAATAAATTTAAAATAAGGCACTTCGTCAATGTCAACCGTTTGGATGGTGGAATCACCATAGATGATTTCAATTTTATTGGAGGTAATATTTTTTAATAAATCTTCACGGATTTTTACTGAATCAAATCCCAGGTACTTGCTTGAAGATATCCCCCATGTGACCAGGTTTTTTTCGTTTTGAGGTCCGTAAACAACCCGGTCACTTAGTAATGACTGCGGCTCTTCTAGAAAAATTATGTCCCTTATTTTAGTATGCTTAGGGTTTAGGATGCTAATAAAAACAAGCTCGGCAGGAAAATCAACCCCACGGTAGTAGGAAATCCCGTACAAAGAAGTAGCATTCGTGGCTTTAGGAGTCGACTTCTTTGTACAACCAGGAAACGTGGATAAAAACCAAATTGAAAAGAAGACGACAAGCAGGGATTCAGATCTCACGTGAAAATGATATTTAAAAAGAATGGATTAGGCATTAAAATACAAAGGAAGAAAATCCTGATGAACTTTCACATTGAAATTTTAAAGGAAATGCCCGGGCCAGGCTTGAAGAAAACGTAAGTAAAAAAATGAACGCACTGAATTAGTTAGCAGGCTGCCTTAATTTTTTCTCAATGTCTTTTACAGTCCTTTTAAACTCGGCATCTGTATCCATCATATCATTGACTGCACGAACACTATAAATGACAGTACTATGATCCCTTCCTCCAAAACTATCTCCGATCGATTTGAGCGAATGATTCGTGATGTTTTTAGCAAAATACATGGACAATTGACGCGCCAATACGATATTACGTTTCCGTGTTTGTG
>JAYUXX010000314.1:0-3870 GCA_043752765.1 Saprospiraceae bacterium
GGATTTCATTTTTCCTAAGTAGAACCCTTCCCTGGTTCTCGTTAGAAGCATTGATTTGGCTTCCAGTGATTTTCCAGGTTCTGCTTTTGTTGCTTTCACATAATCGTATGTCAAAGGCCATGGAAACCCTTTTTCCTCTAACCATCTCAGGAGAAATGGTTGTTCTGGCTCAGAAGCCGTAAGGAAAAATTCGCCTTCTTTTTCTACTGCATTTATGGCTGACCAATTTTGATAAGCCTGATCCCATGCAACCCATTCAAAGCGTGTCCTGGTTAAGGTTTGATCCATCATCGATGCCGAATCCTGAGCATATTCACGCAATATTGGTATCACATGATGCCTTATCTTATTCCGGTGGTAATCATTAGATGCATTTGATTTATCAATGCGAAATGGAATTTGATTTCGTTCCGCATACGCCTCAATCTGAGCCTTTGAAGCAATGAGAAGAGGCCGAATATAATAGTCTCGTTTTGCAGGAATACCTGTCAAACCTTTCATTCCACTACCCCGCAGAAGATTTATCAAAAAAGTCTCAATCGCATCATCCCGGTGATGAGCTGTGGCGACAAAATCAAACTGTTTGTTTTTTACAAGCTCGGCCCACCAATTGTAGCGGATCTCCCGCGCTGCGGATTGAATATTTAGCTTTTTCTCTTCACTGTAGTTAAGCGTATCTGCAACATGCTCGAAATAGGGAACATTATTTTTGACACACCACTTACGTACAAGCATTGCATCCTCATCAGAATCCGTGCCGCGTAATTGAAAATTTATATGGGCAGCGGCTATTGTCTGACCCAATAAATGAAGGATGCTGAGCAGGGCCATACTATCTACGCCCCCGCTAACACCTACCAAAATCTCAGTTTCCGGTTTTATTCTTAACTCGGTCAATGATTTCCTGACCATCAGGACAAGTGGATCCGACAAGAGGTTAGTCATTTGTATAGATTATTTCTAGAATTAATTTTTTTAAATCTCTATTTCAATCATTGGTATAAATTTGTCCTTTAAAATTATAAGGAATGAAATCAATACAAATAATTTGCTTTTTCGTTTGCCTCTTTATTGGCCAAGCATGTAAGCAAAATACAACCGCACAACAAGATGAAACACCGGCTAATACTAAAGATACCCTGGAGACAGGGAACAATAGCACTGTAACAGGCGGGCATGATCAAACTTTTCTTACTAGTCAACTTTTTCATTTTAAAGCTTCCAATACAGTGGGTAAGGACGCAAAAGAAAATCCATATGCCAATCAATGGATTGATATGGAACCTAATGGAATGTATAAAGCCGGTACTTTAAAAGAACAAACCCACACAGGCCGTTGGGATTACAACCCTCAATCCAAAGTGCTCCTGTTACGCCCAGATGATTCCAACTTTAAGGAAAGTGAATGGAGCGTGATGCATAACAACGATATGATGGTTTGGGTAGGAACTCAAACGTATAAGAATAACGCCACACAAATTCAATTAAAGCGTAGCACTGAGCTCCCTCAGTAATTTAATGCATTCGGTCACCCCTGGGAGTGATCGAATGCATGACGCCGGCCTCGTAATCCAGGTATTCCTGCCATCTTACTTTTACTTTGGCTGGATCACCGTATGTATTTGCGAGGTCAATAAATAGCCTGTAATGTCCGGCTTCTGAGATCATGAATCCGTGGTAAAATTCTTTAAGTTTGTCATCATCGAGATGAAGTGATAAAAGCCTGAACCTTTCACAACTTCGGGCTTCGATTAATGCAAATACAAGTAATCTTTCAATCAACCGTTCCTCTCTTGTCCCTTTACCTTTTACAGTAAATTCCATGAGGGCATTGACATATTCATCTTTGCGTTGGCTGCCTAGTGTGAGACCTCTTTTTTTTAATTCTGCAAGCACCAATCTGAAATGTCCCCATTCTTCAGTGACGATGGGAGCAAGGGCTTCAACCATCTCAATCTTGTCAGGGAAGGATTGAATCAGGGAAATACATGAGGTCGCAGCTTTTTGTTCGCAGTACGCATGATCCGTAAGAATATCTTCTAGTGTAATTTGAGCCAGATCAACCCATCGAGGGTCTGTAGGCAGTTTTAATCCAAGCATGAGCTCAAATTTAGTTTGTTTAACAGTGATGGGATAACCTCGTTTGGAAAAATAAGGTGTGGTAAGTAATTTAAAAATGGCCTCCCTTAAGATTTTTTCTTATCTGGATTGCAAACAATTAATCTGATCTATGAAAAAATCAACTTTGTATACATCATAGTCCTCATATCCTGTACTCCATAAGATCCTGATTTTGTCTAATTCAGATTCCAGCAGCTTTTTAGTTTCATCCTTTCCAAGAGCATATTGACCGGTAAAGATGGTGTAGCCACTATAGGGATCTATATGTCCACGATCGGTTTTTAAATTGTAAAGCGATACATATTCGCCGTTGAGTAAGAGCAACCTGAGCAGACTGCCATTTTGTAAAGAACCAAAATTACTTTGCGAATGGGAACTTGCAATTTGAAAATTTATCAACAAGTAGATATAAGCATCAATTTTTGATAGCTTACCATAACAGGTTATTAATTCTTTATTTTTAAAATATGGCCTAAGGTCAGGATCGGTATGAGTGAAGATTAATCCTGGTGCAAGTTCAATTCTTCTCCTGCCTGTTGCCTCATCTACCGTATCAGACTGGATCTTGCAACGAAATGGCTCTGAAGTATATCCGGAAGAAATAGTATGCCTCAAAATAGATCCGGCCAAATTTTGATCCGAGATTTTATTTTTTGATACATTAATATCTTCCGATTCACTTTTTGAATTGGATAGATCTGAACTTTTTAAAACGGAGGATTTAGTTTTACTTTCTCTTTTATCCGGAATAAAAACAGATTTGGCAGGATCATAGGTCGCAAGAAAAAGGTTGAATTTGGATCGAAGAGGGTTCAATTTAGATTCTATTCTGGAAGGTGACATTCCCGCCAATTTTTTTGACATATCTCCGATCTTCTGTATCGTTTTTTGATTGAGTTTAGCCTGGCGCAAGTTGCGAATACTTCTTTCGTAATCTTCCGAAAGCGCTGCCAGGCGGTCGGGCTCCATCAAATTTTTGTTGGCCTCGGCATTCTGTAATAATTCATTGGTACTGAATTGCGCATTAGTAGCAGCCCTGAACTCGTTCTGTACTTTTTTTTCCTGAGCCTTAATTTTAAAATGGAGTTCATTCCATTGGCGGAGAATATATTCTTCTTGTTCCCCTACGCTTCGGGATTGAGACTGATCTGTGCTTTCATTGTTGAGGCCCAGGGTTTCAGATTTTTGAAGATTTTGTCGGAGTAATACAGAATCACCTGTCTCAGCCATTCTCCATGAGCCATCCGGGTACATTACAATTCGATCTCCATTGCCTGTGACGATAATTCGCTGAGCGAGCGTATCCAAATTGGAAAATATCAGAAGTATAAAAATACTGATGGAACTACCTCTTAAAGCTGAACGCATATTGGATGTACTTACTTGGAATCTCAAAAATAAGGTTTTGATCCTGCTCCGGATGGTAGGATATGATATTGTAAACAGATACTAAACGCAAAATCAAGCCATCTGTTAGGGTTGATCCATCATTTTATTATGAATGTGTACCTTGAGCCTCCGTTAAATTCACAATAATCTTCGGGTTTTATTCGTAATCACCATCTTAATCAAAAAGGGAAATGGAAGCAGTTCAAGGCTATATCAATGAGAACCGTCAACGATTTTTGGACGAATTACTTGATTTTCTAAGGATTCCATCTGTCAGTGCAGATACAAAATATAAGGACGATGTTCTGAAGGCGGCAAACTGGCTGAGCGAGGAATTGAAAAGGATCGGTATGGATGGGG
>JAYUXX010000315.1:0-20399 GCA_043752765.1 Saprospiraceae bacterium
GCAATGCTTGCTCTGCTATATGATTTCTGCGCAACCCTTCGCCGTCGGAAGGCAGGTCGAGCATCATAACTTCAAATCCAGCATTTGCAAGATGGGCAGCAATTCCTGCACCCATGACACCAGAGCCGAGAACTGATATTTTTTTAATGATCCGCATGAAAAACCGAGAGATTACTGAGGGCTGAAAGATAACGAAGAAAGGCAGAAATGGAACCAAGGCAAAATTCAAGAATTCAAGGAAACAGATGAGCCGGATAAATGGGATATAACACATTAATATTTATTGTAATATGAATATTAAAGTATAATTTTACCGATTAGATGTACAAATGGCTTAAAGCCAATCGTTTAATCTTGTACCTAACGAATGTTATGATGGCAAATCTGAGTTCTGTTTACCTCACGAAAGAAAAGTCCTCCCAGGGAAAGGGTTGGTTAGTGAGCTTTATAACGCATCTGATTTTTGTGGCGATGTTATTTCTTCCAATGCTTGCAGCGACACCTCCACCTGAAGATATTGAAGGAGTGTTAGTATCACTCGGATTGCCTGATGAAGGTGAGGGGGATGAAGCTCCTGCAGCAACCCAGGACAAGTCAGATCCTCAACCTGAGACGCAACCTCAGCAACCTGTTGAAAAAATGGAAAGCCGCAAACCCGAAAAACAGGTTACTAATAAAGTGGTAACCAGTTCAGAGCAAAGTGATGTGCTGGTTAAGGAATCTGCGGCACGTAAACAAGCTCAGGCAGAAAGTCAGCGGAAGGCAAGTGAAGAAGCTAAAAAGCAGGAAGCTTATAATAATTCAAAAAAATCCTATGGTGACCTTTTGGGCGGAAGTGGAAAAGGCAACACCGGAAAGCCTGGGAACCAGGGCGATCCTTCTGGAGACCCAAATGCAAAAGCTCTTGATGGCATAAGTAAAGGGAGTGGTAGAGTGGGTGGTGGCCTTGGAAACAGAGGTGTATTGCATGAACCTAAAATCAGCGACGCCAGCCAAAAAACAGGCAGGGTTGTGATCTCGGTTTGTGTTGATAAAAAAGGGAAGGTTATCAAAGCCGATTACACGCAGAAGGGATCTTCTACCACGGACTCTGAATTGAAGGATATTGCACGAAGAGCGGCACTTCAGTTTACGTTTACGGATAGTGCAGTAGAAGAACAATGCGGTACGATCACAGTTGACTTTAAAATAAAAGGTCAGTAGATAACCTTTTAGTCATTTGTTCTGAGCGCATCTCTTAATTTAATAGGAAAGCAGACTCTGCTACAAGTCCAAATAATGCCCATTTGGTAGCTCCACAGCAGTGAGATTGATACTCAAATCAATTAATTTTATATATTTAGGTACACTTAAGGCGAAAAGTTGATGAAAAACCTACTTATACTTCTTATGGTCATTTTTGGACTCACTTCTTGTTCAAAGGACTCATTAGATCTGCACACGGAAATTGAAAATCTTCCTGAAAAATCAGAGATCATGGTGCGTGTCAATTATCTAAGCTGGACAAATGATCAATGTGGCTCAGGTTGCGGTAACTTTAATAGTGAGGAAGTTTCGTTTATAATTAACGCGAAAGTGAATCTTTACCTTGGCGAGGATGGACATTCCGATGAATCCGGAACACCATTTATGGATATGAGGACGGATAATGAGGGTTCGGCCTTACTTAAGGATATCGATCCCGGTACTTATACGGTGCGTGTTGAGACAGAACTCGGAACAAAATCAAGGACGTTGAATACTCAACTCAACAGAAGGTCCTATATAGATTTCAGTTTCTGATTCATTTAAAATCTAAATAAAGATCCGGATCCGAACACGATCCGGATTTTTATTTAGTAGTGTTGCCTTTCATACATTTGCACTAAAATTGAAGCTTCTATTCTTAATTGATTGTCCTCATTATGTTGAAAAGAATTACACTACACTCTTTTGTTTGCCGAATAACTTGTGCAGTGGTTTTACAGCTATGTTTATCTTCTTCTGCCATTTGTCAACTTTTCCCAGGGCTCCAAGGAGAGGAACTTGCAGATGCACTTCGGAATGCTTACACCCCGGAGACTCTTTTAGATGATACTCAGGTAAAAGACACACTTTACGCCAAAATATTTATTGAAGGAGACACTGTAAAATGTATCTATTCAGGTCTTGCCAGGTTTCTGCCTGAGAATGTGGATCCTTCACAGTTCTTATTCGGAAGTGGGAATGAAACGCAGTCCATCAACATGGAACATGGATGGCCTCAAGCTAAAGGGGCAAGTGATGGAACAAATGGCAACATGGATATGCATCATTTATACCCCTCTCGCGTGGAGATTAATTCTGACAGAGGAAATTTTCCATTTATGGAGATCAATGATAATGCAACTCAAAAGTGGTATTATCTCGCCCAGGAAATGTCTACAAAGCCTGCTTTTAATATCGATGCATATAGTGAATTTTTGTCTGGTTCATTTGAACCACGGGAATCGGTTAAGGGAGATATTGCCCGAGCCATGTTTTATTTCTGGACGATTTATCGAAATGATGCTGAAGCTGCTGATCCGGATTTTTTCAATTTACAGGTAGCCAATTTATGTGCTTGGCACCAACAGGATCCCGTGGATGAATTCGAGATGCTTCGAAATGACCGAATAGCTGAATATCAGGGGGACAAAAAGAATCCCTTTATTCTCGATTGCTCTCTTGCTAAAAGAGCTTATTGTTCTCAATTGGCTGAATGCATTCCTGTTGCCGTAGCAGAAAATAGAAAGTCAGATGATGCTATACTTTTTGATACTTCCCTAAAGCGATTTGGTTTAAGTGCAGACTCTAATACGTCATGGAATCTTCTTGTAATAAATCTTCTGGGACAACCAGTTCATCAGGATTTAATTATTCCGGGTGAATGGGGAAGAACCGTTCAGTTTGAAAGTGGATTTTATGTTGCGATAGCCTTTAATGGTATCCAGTTGATCCACACTAAAATTTATATACCATAGATTTTTGTCAGAAAGAACAGGCAAATCCTTCGTTGGCCTCACTTTTCTTTAAAATAGCTGTTGGTTTGGGTAATTGTGCTAATTTTGTAAAGTCCCCCGAATGAAACGGATTAACCAATCCCATTCCATTTAAATACTATCGTTCGCAGTTTAGGTTTACCTGCTTCGACCTAAAGTCAATGCATTTCAGAGATTTATATGAAATTCAACAGTTTGCATTCCCGGTACACCAGATTATTGATAGCAACTGCACTTGGGGTTATCTTATCCATTGGATTTGCCACGTCAGGTTATTCACAACCGATTGTCACTGTTCGGTTCGCAAATCCAACATATAACTGTGCACTTGACGACTATTGTGTGGATGTAGAGTTTATTTGCAATACACCAGGTCAGGAGCTCTTTGGGATGAATGTCCGCTTCTTTTATGATGACAGCATTCTTGAACTCATTGGATTTTCAGGTTTCCAGGGAGGATATGGGGCTGTTGCTCCTAATCCGCCTGAAGTTGCTACAAGTGCATCAGCAGGTCCTGCATTATTCAATTTCAACGGCGCTGCTGAGTTTATTAATGGGGCGGTCCAACTTGTCAATGGTAATGCCACTCCTCTGATACTGGATGATAATACATGGACGAAATTATATCAGATCTGTTTTGCAGTTGATGACCCGAATGCTGACCAGGAAAGCTTTTGTCCACCGATTGTTTGGGACCTTGAACAAAATCCAATGAATGGCGGCTTTTTGACAGGGGATGATGGAGTTGTCCTGACACTTGTCGATCCGAACAACAATAATCAAAGTGTTCCAACAACCGAGAATGTGGAGCAATTTAATTGGAATTATACGGGTTCCGGTATGGCACCTTACGGTCAACCAGCAGAGGAAGTTTGTATTGGCATAGGTTGTGGTTTGCTCATCACTTGTCCTGGCAATCTAAATGTTGAATGTAACCAAGCTACAACTCCAGCACAAACCGGAACCGCAACTGCGACAGACGTATGTCCGGGAAATCCGGTCATTACTTATAATGATGTTATCATAGGTGGGATCTGTCCTCAGGAATTCACAATCCTTCGCTCATGGTTCGCGTCTAATTCCTGTAACATGTTTGACACTTGTGTGCAGACAATAATGGTAGTTGATAATACACCACCTACCTTAACTTGCCCCGGTAATCTTACCATCGCTTGCCCCGCTACACCCAATTTTGGATCTCCTGCTGCTTCTGATATTTGTGACGCATTAGTTCAACTCAGTTTTGTAACTCAAACTTTCCAGGGAATGTGTCCTGATTCATACAGCATGAGACGAACATGGACAGCAACAGATGATTGTGGTAACTCCTCCTCATGTAGTGCTACCATTACTGTACAGGATATTGTTGTACCAACAATTGTATGTCCTGCCAATGTCACTATTTTCTTTCCGGCTAGTTCATTACCGGCCGCTACCGGAACTGCCACTGGCTCGGATAATTGTGATGCTTCCGTTAGCATTACGTATTCTGACGCGAGTCCAAACGGGATTTGTCCATCGAACAATGTAATATTACGCACATGGGTAGCCACTGATAATTGCGCTAACTCATCTTCATGCCAGCAATCCATTCTTATAAGGGATCACGGAAGTATATGTGGTAAAGTAGCAGATGATCTTGGAAATGGAATAGGTAATGTAGAGGTTAAGCTTTTTGCAGACGTAAATGGAAATCAAAACTTTGATACCGGGGATACATTAGTATCAGTGGTCTTATCAAACTCTGCAACAGGAAACTATTGTTTTCCAGATATTAAACCATGTCAGTATATACTTAAAGAAACGCAACCCGCTTATTACTCTAGTCTTTTCGATTATGATTTTACTCCTGACCCGGACGGAAATGATAGTCTACAAGGACCTGATAATGAAATACCAGTTACCCTGGGTCAGGGAGAATCGGATCTTGATAATAAATTCATTGATAAGTTTGAATGTACTTTACTTGTCGTTAATACAAACGATTCAGGCCCAGGCTCATTGAGATATATGATTGACTGTGCAGTCAATGGGAATACGATCGGATTTGCCAATTCTCTTCAGGGTCAAACGATCCTTATTACAAGCACGAAAATTGTGATTGGTAAAGATCTATTTATACGATCAACAGTAAATCCCAGAATCCGAATAGCCTCCCAGATACCTGGCTTATTCGATATTAGTGCGGGTAAAGTAGTTGAGTTTAAGGACCTTAATATAACAAGCGGTATCACTGGAAATCCCGGAGCAGCATTTCATAATTTCGGGACACTTAATTTGGTCAATATTCGTATTCTAAAAAATCCTTCTTTACCTGCTGGAGACTACCTGATACGGAATAATTCCGGTGGTATCATAAAAATATTTGGTAACGGGTCTCTATTAATTAATTAGTCTAGGATTGCAGAATCTGAGCAGAGATTTTGGATAGATTATCACTAACCTGTTGTTCGGATTTCATCAGATCCCGGATACTGATCTGATCCAATAATTTATCCATATTGAGTTGTAGAATCGTCCACAAGGATCTTAAGGAGCAGTCTACTGAATTTGTGCATAACGACAATGTACCGGAATGTTGGCCACAGAACTTTTCATCATAGATTGCCCCCCCCATAGATTTTAGTACCTGGTTGATCTTGATTTCTGAAGCGGGCATGGCCAGTATGTAACCACCCTTATGACCACGCATACTTTGAATAAATCCAGCCATGCGAAGCGACCTGGTGATTTTAGCTGCATAGGCGAGAGATATATTTTCCAATTCAGAAATCTGTGAAAGATTCATTCCTTCTTCAGGGTGAGCTTTCGCTATCTGGAGTAATATTCTAAGACCGTATTCGTCCTGCGCTGAAATTTTCATAATTACCGAGTTATTAAAACATATCTAATGCCATCCTGGCCTCATCACTCATTCTGCTTTTATTCCATGCAGGTTCCCACACTAACTTTAATTGAACATCATTTACAAAATCAACGGATAGTAATTTTTCCTGCACCTCGAGTGGGAGACTTCCCGCAACCGGACAGGCTGGTGATGTTAGAGTCATCGTGACATCAACTTTTCCTTCATCATCTATATCCAATGTGTAGATCAAACCTAATTCCCAAATGTCAACCGGAATTTCTGGATCGTATACTTCTTTGATGCGACTGATCATGATGTCACGTTGTTCTTCTTTACTTACGTTTTGCACTTCCTTTGAAGGTGAAGGAATATGGCGTGCATATGATTTAATATGTTGAATCATACTTTTCAATCCATTGGAGCGGGTAGGAGACAAATGGGATTTAAGGCCGATAGCATCCATAAAATGTAATTCTGTTGCAGCTACATCCTCAACATTTCTACCTGAAAGTATTCGTATCAGTAAGGCAATAATTCCTTTTGTAATAATGGCATCACTATCCGCCTGCAAAAAAATCTTGCCATCGTCCACGTCTGCATGAACCCACACTTTGGACTGACATCCTTTTACAGTATGAAAATCTGTCTTATACCTGGCGTCCAATGGTGGAAGTTCTTTCCCCAGATCAATGAGGTATTCATACTTATCTGACCAATCATTGAATTGAGAAAATTCTTCGATGATGATCTCCTGTTCTTTCACGATATCGAATGTCTCAGTGCTCATCATGAAAGAATTTTGATTGCCTTTCGGGTGGATTCTACCAGTTTATGAACCTCATCTATTGTGTTGTAAATCGCAAAAGACGCTCTCACAGTGCCTGGTATATCATATCGATCCATTAGAGGTTGACAACAATGATGACCCGTCCGTACTGCAATTCCCTGTTGGTCTAGAATCGTCCCGATGTCAAAGGGGTGTGCACCTTTTACATTAAATGAATATACAGAAGCTTTGTGTGGGGATCGACCGACCGTAACTACTCCCGGTAAATCTTCCATTGCATTCGTACAGGTCTGTAATAGAAGCAGTTCATATTGCAACATTGCGTTTCTGTCAAGCGTATCTATATAATCACATGCTGCGGCTAATCCAATAGCACCTGCTATATCAGGTGTTCCTGCTTCATATTTAAATGGAATTTTATTGTAGGTAGTTCCTGACCACTTTACCTGCTCGATCATTTCTCCGCCTCCATGCCAGGGTGGTAATGTGTTGAGCCAGGACTCTTTGCCATAAAGGATGCCCATGCCTGTAGGTCCATACATTTTATGTGCAGAAAATGCATAAAAATCAACATCAAGGTTAGCGACATCAATTTGCATGTGAGGCGTTGCTTGTGCTCCATCTAATAAAACAGGTACACCATGATCATGGGCCAGTTTAATTATTTTTTCAACAGGATTAATCGTGCCTAACGAATTACTTACGTGTGCAACAGCGATCAATTTCGTGTGGTCATTGATAGCATTTTCAAGCCAATCAATATCAAGTGTGCCATCATCGAAGATGGGAATTACTTTTATGGTTGCCCCCTTCATTGCACAGACAATTTGCCATGGGACAATATTCGAATGATGTTCAAGCGAAGAGAGAATAATTTCATCACCTTCCTTCAGCTGTGACATTCCAAATGTGTAGGCCACAAGATTAATAGCTTCAGTGGTACCTCGTGTAAAAATGACTTCTGCATCAGATGGAGAACCAATAAATGTGGCAATCCTATGCCTGGCCTGTTCGAACAGATCCGTTGCCTCCTGGCTTAATTGATGAACACCACGATGAACATTTGCATGCGAGAATGTATAATATTGATCCATCCGCTGTAATACCTGTAAGGGCTTCTGGCTCGAAGCTGCATTGTCAAGGTAAACCAAAGGATAACCATTGATGGAACGACTAAGAATGGGAAAATCTTTACGGATTTCTTCTACGTCAAAAAATTTTGAATGCGATCCTGAGGGTATTGTATTCATTCGCCAACACTCATTTGGGATATGATAAAGTCTTTTATTGCCTCATTCGGAATTTTCTCTAAAATTTCTGCGAGAAAGGCTTCCTTTAGCATGTGTTTAGCTGTTTGCGGATCAATACCTCTCGACCTTAGATAAAACATGGATTTCTCATCCAGCTGACCTATAGTTGCTCCATGGCTACATTTTACATCGTCCGCATAAATCTCCAGCTGAGGTTTACTGTTCATGAGTGCGTAAGGTGAAAGAACAAGTGTATCATTCTGCTGATAGGCATTTGTTTTTTGAGCATCCTTATGCACAAAAACTTTGCCATTGAATGCCCCGGTGGATTGTCCATCAATAATACCTTTGTACAATTCATGGCTCTCGCAGTAAGCAACTTTATGATTTATGCGCGTCTGATGATCCATAGTTTGTTTACCCGATGCGAAATATCCCGCCTGGAGAGAAGTGTACGTATTATTTTCTTCTAACTCAACTTCTACATTGTTGCGTACAAGTTGTCCACCGCGGTCGAATGCGAACATTTCAAACCTGCTATCACGATATTGCGAAATCATTAATTTGTATACAAGATGCTGAGCCATCGGAAGATCCTGCCATTTGAAATGTGTGACGGCTGCATTTTTTTCAATATGGATATAACCAACCGAATTGATCAGCGAATCGGAGGCTGCAGAAAAACCTGACTGGTTACTTTCAAACCGTTCAAAAATTTGGAGTTTACTTCCGGATCCACATCGGATAAAAAATAATGGATGCGAGAATGAAGTTTCAGGTTCATCATGGACAAACCGAATTTCAATTGGCTTGTCTACAATTGTGTTCTTTGGCACATCAAGATAAAATCCAGCTGAGTTAAAAGAGAAATTTAAAAATTCAAATGCTCTATTTGCTGATACATCTCCAACCTGAAGCCATTTACTAAATATTTCTTTCCAGGATTGATTTTCGAAAGCTTCATGCAAGGGGATAAGTTTCACTCCCATTTCTGCTAAAGCAGGATTAAGATCTTTTAGATCTGTTTTGCCATTGATGATCGAAATTACATAGGACTCAAGGCCGGCAATATGCCGAAAGTGAACTGAAGGTTGGTGTGATGCTAGGTTATATTTTGGAGTAATAAGTTTTTGGACGGAGGTATACTTCCAGTCTTCATGTTTTCGATCAGGGAATTGAACCTGTTTGAGGGTCTCGAATGATCTCTTTTGAAAATCATGCATGGATGTACCCGCGAGCCCATTCAATCCGGATTCGAACGTGTGAAATACATCCTTGAGATGATCGATTATAGTTTCCTGTTCTGTCATTTTTTTTAATCGATTATGCTGTAACTGCAGGAGCTTCCTTAAGCCAATCATAACCTTCTTCCTCCAGTTTTAATGCAAGTGATTTGTCGCCTGTGGCCATAATGCGTCCATTCGACAGGACATGTACGAAGTCCGGAACGATATGATTAAGCAGTCTTTGGTAATGCGTAACCACAATAAAAGATCTCTCTGACGAACGTAGCTGATTCACTCCATCCGCAACTATACGTAATGCATCGATGTCGAGACCTGAATCTGTTTCATCAAGGATAGCCAGTGTGGGTTCCAAAAGCGTCATTTGCAGGATTTCATTTCGCTTCTTTTCACCTCCGCTAAAACCGTCATTCAATGATCTTTTCAAAAGATCCGGATCCATTTCGATAGATGCCATTTTTGATTTAATGAATTTCAGCATTTCCAATGCATTCAATTCAGGAAGGCCCTGATGAACACGCTGACCATTGATGATACTTTTCAAAAAATTAGAATTACTTACGCCCGGAATCTCAACCGGATATTGAAAGGCTAAAAAAATACCTGCAAGTGCTCTTTCATCAACTTCCATGGAGAGGAGGTCTTCACCGTTGTAGAGAACAGATCCTGATTCGATCACGTATTCTTCACGACCTGCAAGTACGTTGGCGAGTGTGCTTTTGCCTGACCCGTTAGGTCCCATAATTGCGTGCACTTCACCTTTGCCGATCGTCATGTTCAGGCCATTCAAAATACGCTGACCTGCTATAGAAACATGCAGGTCAATAATTTGCAATAATGGGTTCATTTACGAAATGTTATTATTAAAAATCTTTTTTATCCAACACTTCCTTCAAGACTAATGGCCAGAAGTTTTTGAGCTTCAACGGCAAATTCCATCGGCAGTTCGTTAAATACTTCTTTACAGTATCCATTTACGATCATATTGATGGCATCTTCTTCACTCAAGCCTCTCTGCTTGCAATAAAATAATTGGTCTTCGCCAATCTTGGAGGTGGTCGCTTCGTGTTCAACCCTTGCACCCGGATTATCAACTTCCAAATAGGGAAAGGTGTGAGCACCGCATTTGTCACCCATCAATAATGAATCGCATTGAGAGAAATTCTGTGCACCATCGGCTCGCTTTCCAATCTTCACTAATCCGCGATAGGAATTGTTACTGTATCCTGCCGATATACCTTTTGAGATAATTGTGCTTTTTGTATTTTTTCCAATGTGGATCATCTTCGTACCGGTATCAGCTTGTTGCCTGTGGTTCGTAACAGCTACAGAATAAAATTCACCAACAGACTCATCACCTTTCAGAATGCAGCTTGGATATTTCCATGTGATTGCGGATCCGGTTTCGACTTGTGTCCATGATATTTTTGACCTGAACCCGGCGCAGATACCTCGTTTTGTGACGAAATTGTAAATGCCACCTTTTCCGTTTTTATCTCCGGGATACCAATTCTGAACAGTTGAATATTTTACAAATGCTTCGTCATGTGCTATAATTTCAACCACAGCAGCATGTAATTGATTTTCATCCCGAACGGGTGCAGTGCATCCTTCAAGATAGCTTACATAACTTCCTTTATCTGCAATAATGAGGGTTCTTTCAAATTGGCCTGTATTCGCTGCATTAATTCTGAAATAGGTAGACAATTCCATTGGGCAGCGAACTCCTGAAGGGATATAGCAAAAAGATCCATCACTAAATACGGCTGAATTGAGAGAAGCAAAAAAGTTATCCGTGTAGGGTACGACGGAACCTAAATATTTTTTCACCAGTTCAGGATGCTCTTTTACGGCTTCACTAAAAGAAGAGAAAATGATTCCCATCTCTGACAATTCTTTTTTGAAAGTCGTCGTGACGGATACACTATCAATGACAGCATCAACTGCCACGCCTGCCAATATTTTTCTTTCTGCTAATGGCACACCTAATTTGTCAAACATCTCCAATAATTCGGGATCGGCTTCGTCCAGGGAGTTCAGTTTCTTTTTAGGTGCAGCGAAATAGATAATATCCTGATAGTCGATAGGAGGATACTGAATATTAGGCCATTTGGGTTCCTTCATGGTGAGCCAGTGATGATAGGCTTTCAGGCGCCAATCAAGCAGCCATCCAGGCTCTTCTTTTCGAAGACTTATAGCTCTGACGGTTTCTTCAGAAAGCCCCTTTGGAAAGGTGTCCATTTCCAGATCAGTCGACCAACCATACTTGTATTCAGCCTGGTTGTGGACTTCTAATGTTTGCAAGCTTTCACTCATACTTTAGAAATTGAGGACAAAGTTCGTCATTCTTGTACAAAAAAGTACATATTAATCTATACATAATTGTAGTGGATTGAGTTCAATCCGAAAGTGAATATGTATCACCCATTTTTCTCCTTCATAAATTGATATTTAATGGATAAAATTTGAACTTACCGTGGTTAACTAGTTGTAAACTAGTGCTTTAATAATCTGATGTGCATAGGAGCACGATAAGTCTAGCGAATCACTGAACGTAGATGGATTGTGGAATTGTATTCCTACAGATTTAAAACAATTGGTGTTTGGGAATTTAGATTTTAAGATTGAGGACTTATTTGAATTGAAATTTGCAATACGCAGATTTTTAATTGTTTAAGATACAATACCTCAATCGATTATTGAAGTGCTATCGTTAAGGAAGTTATATGTCGATAAAATATAATGAGTATAAATGCATGATATAGGCTACTACACATTAGCATAACTCATATATTTACACCAACCATCATGAGTATCTCAGAAGTTACACGTCGATTCCTGCATTGCCTTGACAAACTCATAGAAGAGAGAAAAGTCAGGTCCAAGCGACAGTTTGCACTAGTTCTGGGATATCATGCCCAAGGAATTTCAGAAATGGTAGCTGAACGCAGAGATGTTCCCATTGATCTGATTGAAAAGGCAGTCACCACATTTCGTTTCAATCCTGGATATCTTTTTTCTGGTGCAGGTAATTGTTTTTGCGATCCCTCAAATGATGATGGACTGAGACTCAGGAATCTGACGATTCTAACAGACCAAAAGGGTGAGGAGCGCATTATGCACGTGCCTTATCCGGCTCAGGCTGGTTATGGAAAGTGGCTTGATGACCCTGTTTTTATGCAGGATCTGCCCTCGTTTCAGCTTCCTGACCCACAGTTTAAATCAGGCACCTACCGATCATTTGAGATCTCAGGGAGAAGCATGGAGCCCACATTCCGACCTAATGATATTGTGATCGCTGCTTTTATAGAACCGCGATATTGGGTTCAGGCCGTGAAAAGCAACCAGTTGTACATCATAGTGACACAACAAGAGGTGATCATTAAGCGAATATTAAATCAGATCCCATCGGACAAAATTGTCGAATGTGTTTCGGACAACCCGGAGTTTGATGCGTATACGATTCCTGTCAAGGACATCCTTGAAATTTGGAAAGTCCGCATGAAACTTACTGCTCATCTTGACCAACCGGGAGCTTCTTTTAACACAAATGCTATAAGTGAACAGTTGATGATTCAACAGAAGATGCTTGAAAGTCTTCAGGAGCATTTCACAAAGGCATCCCTGGTTTAATCAATCAAGCCATTTTCGCAATCCTTTTTTCATTTTGTATTTTTACAAGTATGAAAATAAAGGGCAAAGTTGTTTATCTATCTTTTGAGGGAGGCGCCTACGGAATCATTGATGCTACAGGTCGAAAATTTCTACCTCTCAATATGCCTAATCAATTAAAAAAAGACGGGGTTGAAGTCAGCTGCACTATTCGTCCCTCCGAAGCTGAGACATTAATGATGTGGGGTGAACCTGTCTTTATTGAATCGTTTGAGACACTGGCCACATGAGGGTTGTTTATGTAGCGCATTGTTTCTTTTTTTTGTTTTTCATCAAGAGTTTTGCCCAATTGCCGCAAGGTTTTATTCGGGAAAAAATTGCCGGAGAACTTAATCCTACTTCCATAGCTCAAGCACCAGATGGTAGAATTTTTATAACAGAAAAGAATGGCGTAATCCGGGTTATACAAGACTATACGATGTTGGAATTTCCATTCTTAGAGTTGGAGGTAGATGACACGAATGAAAGAGGATTGGGCCATATGGTTTTGCATCCGGAATTTGAAACCAATGGATATTATTATGTTCATTATTCTGTATTTGGTACGCGCTTCAACAGGGTAAGCCGATTTACTGCAAGCGGAGATCATACTATTCCCGGGAGTGAAAGAATAATCTTCGAATTTGACGATGCCGGATCTGATATGCATAATGGGGGCTCTATGCTATTCGGCCAGGATGGATACCTATATATTGGAACGGGAGATGGAGGTCAAGGTTGGCTTGCAGAAGAACCAGGGTCAACGAATGGTAAAATTTTGCGTCTTGATGATGATGGAAATGCAGTACCGGATAATCCATGGTATCATATCGAACAAGGAAGAGCCAATACCGTATTTGCTTCAGGCTTCAGAAATCCATATACGATGTCCATCAATCTGTTGACAGGCAAAATTTATGCAAATGATGTGGGTGCATTCAAATTTGAAGAAGTAAATGAAATCAAGAAAGGAGGATTTTATGGGTGGCCTGTTGTAGAAGGAAAACAGAGTGGGCAGAACTTGCCTCCGGAATATTGTGATCCGATTTTTCAATATGGCCACTATAACGATTACTGTGCGATTGTAGGTTCGGCCTTTTATTTGCCATTACGGCCGCAATTTCCCCAGGAGTATTTTGGACGATATTTCTATAGCGATTATTGTACCGGGCATATCCGGATGCTGGATGTTGAGACAGGGGCTGATAAAGGAATATTTATCAATGATGGTAACCGTATAATTGATTTGCTGGTATCACATGATGGAAGCTTTTATTATCTCGAGCGGCAAGGCATAGGTGATGGCTCACCCGAAGATAATGCAGCAACTGATGAAGGCATTTTGTGGAAAGTTACCTATACCGGTTCAGGTGCTCCAAATATTACGCGTCAACCAGAAGATATATTAGTAAGTGCAGGAGAGGATGCATTATTTTCTATCGATGCCTCAGGCGCACAGCCGTTAATTTATAAATGGTTTATCAATGGTGAAGAGACAGGACTTGATAATCAACCTGTCTACCGTATTGAAAATGCGTCAACTTTTATGGATTCCTTAAGCGTTTCCTGTGTGGTAAAGAACTCTTTTGGAGAAGTTTCATCTGATACAGTCATATTGCGAGTGACGGATAATCTTAGACCGGATCCTATCATTCATCATCCCATGCAAGGAAGTTTATTTGCTGCGGGTAATTCAATTTCTTTTTCCGGAAGTGCATTTGATCCTGAGGACGGTGTTTTACCTGATTCAAGCTTTAGTTGGAGAATAGATTTTCACCATGGTACTCACACCCATCCCGCCATGTCGTGGACGTCCGGGCTATCTACTGGAACCTGGCTCATTCCTACTCTTGGAGAAACTGCTTCTGATGTCTGGTATCGTATCCATTTGAAAGTAAGTGATAGCCATGGTTTGATAAAGGTTGTGCACCACGATATTTTTCCACAACTCGGATCAATTCTACTTAATACTGAACCAAGGGGTCTTGCCCTAAATCTGGATGGTACAACGCAAAACACGCCGTTTCAATTAGAGGGTGTCAGAGGAATACGCAGATATATCACTGCACCTCAGAAACAGGTTAAAGGAGATAGCATCTATTTTTTTGAAAGATGGAAGGATGGTAATCTGCTTAACAAGAGAGAAATTTTCATATCGCAGAATGGTATGGAATATACCGGCATCTTTAAAAGTTATCCCATAGGACAAGGAATTGGTCTCACCGGATCCTATTATGATAATGTTTATTTGGAAGGAATTCCATTATTGCAACGAATCGATTCCACTATTAGCTATCAGTTTTATTTCAAGAGTCCTGATGTGACTATTCCGGAAGATTTCTTCAGCATTAAATGGGATGGATATCTTCAGGCATATAAAACAGGGGAGTATATAATTACAGTCATCGCTGATGATGGTGTCGTTCTGAGGATTGACAATACACCTTTAATTAACGACTGGAACCCGGGTGTTCATCAATTGTCTGAGAGCATATATTTAGAGAAAGGCCATTTATATCCGATCCATCTTCGGATGTTTGATCAACAATATAACTCCCAAATAAAACTGAGATGGTCCGGGGCTGATTTTAATGAGGAGATTATTCCTTCCTCCCAACTTTATCCATCTGATTTTTTAAGTGGTGCTATTGCATCAGGTTATTTGAGTATTAAGACAATCTCATCTGAAAGTCTGGAAATATGGGCGGAGACTTATATAGATCTTGATGTAGACCTCGCCATCACATCCACTTCCGGACATACCTTTCATTCCAACTACCACATTGGGGCAGGCAAAAGTCTGATAAGTGTGGATATATCAGTTCTCGCACCTGGAATGTATTTTCTCACAGGGATTAATCGGAGCACCGGGGTAAAAGAGGTTTTAAAATTTGTAAAAGTTCAATAGAAATCATTTCGTCTAAAGATTAATATTCTGTTTTATCGAAGTTCAGTATTGTTGTTCTAGCAATCCATCTTTGGCAGTACCAGGATTCTTTTCTTCTTCTGGAAAAACCAGGCTGCAAAGCTGGTGACAACCTGGTTAACCTTTTTTTGGTGGTCCAAAAACTCATGAATATATTTTTCAACAAAATGAGTATCAAAACTTCCTGAGGTAAATGCAGAATGAGTTATTGCGAATTTTCCAAAAGGCAAAGTTGTATTAACCCCTTGAATTTCATAATCGGTAATCGCTTTTTTCAAAACCTTGATAGCTTCAGCACGATTGGCCGCATGTGCAATTAATTTAGAAATCATTGGATCATAATGGATTGGAATTTCCATGCCTTCATGAAATCCATCATCTACCCTTATGCCAGGGCCCTGTGGTGGTCGGTACGTTTTTAGTGTTCCGGTGGACGGAATAAATCCATCTTCAACATTTTCTGCATACACTCTCAATTCAATGGCATGTCCATTTATTTTTACATCATCCTGTTTGTGCTCAAGGTGATGTCCTTCTGCTATCCTTATCTGTAATTTGACAAGATCCAGTCCTGTGATCAATTCGGTGACCGGGTGCTCCACCTGCAGTCGAGTATTCATTTCAAGGAAGTAATGATTTCCCTTTTCGTCCAGTAAAAATTCTACAGTTCCGGCCCCCCGATAATTACAAGCCTGAGCTACTAAAACAGCATCTCTTCCCATTTCTGCTCTTTTATGTGGAGTGAGGATAGAGGATGGAGCCTCCTCGATGATTTTCTGATGACGGCGTTGTATCGAACATTCTCTTTCAAATAAGTGAATACAATTTCCATGTTGATCGGCCAGCACTTGTATTTCAATATGCCTTGGAGAAGCAATATATTTTTCAATGAATACTGACCCGTCCCCAAAAGACGAGAGAGCTTCGCTCATAGCTCTTTCAACCTGGGTTTCAAGTTCGTCAGCATGATTGACGATGCGCATACCTTTTCCACCGCCCCCTGCTGCAGCTTTTATCAATAGTGGGAAACCAATTTTTAGTGCAATTTCTTTTGCTTCCGGAATTCCATCGATATCGTCATCCGAACCGGGCACCATAGGAATATTGACATCCCTGGCAGCTCTCTTTGCAGCGAGTTTATTTCCCATCATGCGGATACTCTCCGGGGATGGACCGATAAAGATTATACCCGCTTTTTCAACTGCCTCTGCAAAAAGATCATTTTCACTTAGAAAGCCATACCCGGGATGGATTGCATCAGCACCCGTCTCAATGGCTGCCTTTATAATCCTGTCGATATTCAGATAACTTTCTTTTGAAGAAGGAGGACCTATCAAAATAGCTTCATCAGCATGCATTACATGAAGGCTTTTGCGGTCTGCCTCTGAATACACGGCAATCGTTGCCAATCCCATCTCTTTGCAAGTACGAATGATCCTAACTGCAATTTCACCCCGATTAGCAATCAATACCTTTTTAATATCTCTGCCCATGGGCGAAAAATACAGGTTCCTTTTTAGTTCACACTATTTCATCTTTATACAATTTGGGTTTAGGAGCTGTTTCATATTGCTGGAAATATAAAATCATGTCTAAAAGCATAGTGACATGTCTCATGTGCACTTTGTCATTCCTGCTGATTTCTCAATTTCAATTACCTTAATCGCGAATCAAGTCAATCCATGAATCATCAAAATGAAATTTTATGGCAGCCATCAGCAGCAGACATTCAGCAGTCGAGGTTAGCTGCTTATCGGCAATGGATAAGATTGAACATTGGAGTCGAGACGAACGATTACGAGACGCTTTGGAAATGGTCAGTTGATCATCCGGAGATATTTTGGGAATCGATTGTGAAGTTTTTTCAAATTAAGTTTCATGCTCCTTCTGAATATGTGCTGTCACAGGAACAGATGCCAAATGCCACATGGTTTGGAGGATCAACCTTAAACTATGCCGAGCACATTTACTTAGGGATGGCTGATCAAACGAATGCTATTCTTTTTTCCTCAGAGGTTGAAGAGTTGAGAACTATCCATGTCAATGAAATGTGGCATGAAGTAGCGCGATTTCAGCTGTATTATGAAACACATGGAATCCAGTCAGGAGACAGGATTGCTGGATTTTTGCCCAATATTCCTGAAGCTACATATGCTTTTCTTGCCGCTGTTGCATTAGGAGCAATTTGGACATGCTGTTCACCTGATTTTGGCGTCAGTAGTGTGGTGGACCGCTTTGCGCAGATTGAACCTGTTTTATTCATTGCAGCGGACGGATACTATTATGGAGGGAAAGTGCATGATCGAACCGGTGAAGTTGCTCAAATTCGTCAGGCTCTTCCGGGATTGAAGAATACTTTATTCATTAATTATATTGGAAAAGCTGAGGCCATTCGTAATAATGATATTACGAATTATGCATCCATATCCATTCCTGAAAATACAAATCCAAGGTTTGTTCCAGTGCCTTTTGAACATCCATTGTGGATTCTTTATTCGTCGGGAACAACGGGAGCGCCAAAGGCTATTACGCATTCTCACGGAGGATGTTTACTTGAGCATTTTAAATACCTGGCTTTCCATAACGATGTGCATTCCGGTGAAAATTTTTTCTGGTATACTACGACGGGATGGATGATGTGGAATTTTCTTCATGGTTCAATGCTATTGGGTGCTACTATTGTGATGTATGATGGTAGCCCTGCATATCCTGATTTAACGCGACTTTGGAGGCTTGCCGATAATGTCAAGATTCATCATTTTGGTACAAGCGCACCTTTTCTTGTCGCATGTATGAAAGAGAATTATAAGCCCGGTGAGGTATATAATTTGACAGGATTGCGAAGTCTTGGATCCACAGGGTCTCCTCTGCCGCCTGAGGCATTTGATTGGGTTTATGACGCCATTCACCCTCGCATTTGGTTGTGTTCGATGAGTGGTGGAACAGATGTGTGCACTGCTTTTGTAGGAGGTATTATTGAAAAAGAAGTCAGAAGGGGAGAGATCCAGGCAAGAGGTTTAGGATGCAGCTTGTATGCGTATGATGAGAATAGAGAGAAAGTAATTGATTCACTTGGAGAAATGGTCATTACAAAGCCCATGCCTTCAATGCCAATTTATTTTTGGAATGATGTAAATAAGCGTCGGTACACGGCCAGTTATTTTGAAGAGATACCAGGCGTATGGAGACATGGAGACTGGGTGAAAATTACTGGTGATGGAGGTGTGATGATTTATGGTCGCTCCGATGCTACACTCAATCGTCAAGGTATACGAATAGGTACTGCAGAGATCTACCGTGTTCTAAATGATATTGAAGAGATTGAGGACAGTCTTATTGTCAATCTGGAGCTAGATGGGGGCCGTCATTACATGCCCCTGTTTGTTAAACTAAGATCATCAGGGGTTTTAGATGAAGGTCTTATCAGGAAGATAGTGCAAGTATTAAGAACAAAATGTTCTCCGCGACATATTCCGGATGATGTCATTGAAGTGGCTGACATCCCTTATACGATCAGCGGAAAGAAAATGGAAGCTCCGGTCAAGAAAATTTTAATGGGAAAGGAAGTAGATGCATCGCTAAATAAAGATGCGATGCGCAATCCAGAATCGTTAGTTTTTTTCCAGAACTTTATAATACCTCAGCAAAGTTAAGCACTCCATTGAAGTACATCCTGCCAGTTTCGATTCCTACATTGATTGACCTTGGGATTTGGCGAATGGTTAGTCTTCTAATAATTCACATGTACAACCATTATCCCGAAGCACCCGTTTGATTAGGTCGGTTGAAATTTTTCTGCCTTCAATTCTAAGTATCCGGTCACAATCGAAGAGGTCAAAGTTTATTTTCAGACCAGGAAATACTTGGCAAGTTGATTCCTGATTTCAATTGCAACTTGCTCCGTATCGACATTGGTCTTAAAGAGATCAACCTAGGTTAACGTGCGACACTGGTTTCGCTTCAAGTGCATGAGAACTATACCGGGAAAGCATGGTGTTGATTTTTAAATTCAGAGAATTTTATTTCCAGTTGACCAGCATTATTCTTTCACAAATATCACATTTGCTTTTATTTTAATTTCATTGCCAACCATAGCTGCAGATGTGTCAACGGATATTCCAAAATCCGTTCGTTTAATTAATCCCTTAACCCTAAATCCGACAATTGTTTTATTATCGTAGGATCTAATGTTTGTGGTGGCGGTGGCATCCAAAATAACCGGCTGTGTAATGCCATGAAACGTCAGATTTCCAGTTACTGAATACTTATTATCGTTAATCTTTTTAAACGAACTACTCTTAAATGTCATATCCGGAAGTGCAGCCGTATTAAAGAAATCCGGAGCCCTCAGATGTTCAATCTCTGGCTTCATTGTCAGTATCAATGGAAGTCATGTCTGCCATGAGATATACGGATGCACCGTTAAAGTCATCAGAAGGGGTTATTAATTGTGCCTCTTTAATTTTTAAAGAGCCCTCGACTTCTGTTACCATTAAATATGATGTTAAAAACTGAAGATTGGAATGTGCATCATCAAAAACTCACTTGGATTGAACGATTGATGGATATGAAATTGAAATGCTTATAAGAATAAGAATTAAGGGCACCTCTAATAACCAACTGATCAAAAAAGAACCTTGTTGAATATCAACACATTATGAATTTATTTAATACGAATAAAGGGGTTATTCGAG
>JAYUXX010000316.1:0-3867 GCA_043752765.1 Saprospiraceae bacterium
ATATGGCTAAAACGACTGAAATCAGTATCGAAGAAAAGCTCCGACAGCTTTTTGCTCTTCAAAAGGTAGATACCAAAATTGATGAAATTGAAATTCTCAAAGGTGAATTGCCTATTGAGGTAAGTGATCTGGAAGATGAGATCACGGGACTTGAGACAAGGCTGAAAAATCTCAATGACACTGTCAAGGATATAGAAAAGGAAGGTCAAAAATTCACCACGCGTATGAGCGAAGGTGAGACCCTGATCAAAAAATATACAAAGCAGCTCGATGACGTCAAAAACAACCGTGAGTATGACGCATTATCAAAAGAGCTTGAAATGCAAAAACTGGAAATCCAGCTTGCAGAAAAAAAATCTCGTGAGAACGGCGACAAAGTAAGCGTTAAAGCGGCTGTTGTCAAGGAAGTCAAAGACAAGCTGAAGATCAAAAAAGGAAATCTTGATCAGAAAAAAGATGAGCTGAAGTCTATCATTGCCAAGACAGAGAAAGAAGAAAAAGCACTTCGCAAGAGTGCAACTACTGCAGAGGAATTAATTGATGAACGCCTGCTGAAAGCTTACCGCCGTATCCGCAATAATTACCGGAATGGTCTTGCCCTGGTAGCGATCGAAAGAGATTCATGTGGAGGTTGTTTCAATCAAATCCCACCTCAGATCCAAATGGAAGTTGCCCAACGTAAGAAAATCATTGCCTGTGAGCATTGTGGACGAATCCTTGTGGACAACGAGATAGCCGGAATATCTGTAGAGGCATAACCTTATTCCATTGAATTGTGATTGGACTATCCCGGGCACACATGAAGACGCTTGTTTGTGCCCTGATAGTGCTATGTTCACCAGGCATCACCCGCGCCCATACAGATATCTTCTGGACCTCTGAGGCAAAAGCTGCTTATGAGCTAATCACTGAGCTCCGGATTGATGAAAGCATGAATATCATCCGACTTCAGGCTATTACATATCCTGATAACCTGATATGGCCGTATCTCCAGGATTACGCATCATTTCTCCAGATTTTTGTTCGTGAGGACCTCAAAAAGATCCCGGCATTTTTAGAAACGTCCTCCGCACGACTGGATAGATTATCCGTTGTCTCTGAATCAAATCCATTGTCATTGATGTGCCAGGCACAGTTGCACCTGCATCAGAGTGCACTTCGCCTGCAGCAAAATCAATTTGGAGCAGCTGCAACCGGTATAAACCAGGCGTTTCGGTTGCTTCGAAAAAATCAAAAACTGCATCCGGATGATTATGCTAACCTGCGTTTGTATGGCGCTTTAAAAGTAGGCTTTGGGGCTATACCTGATCAATATCGTTGGCTTGTATCTATGGTTTCAAGTCTGAGTGGCACTATCGATGAAGGCATGAGTGACTTAAATCGCATCCTGAAAAACAGCGATCCTGTCAATAATATATTTTACAAGGAAACTGTCCTGATGACAGCACTAGCTGAAGGCCGCCTGAATAATAAACCAGCTGTCGGTGTGCAATTAATTTATCGGTATTTTGGAAAAGTTCCTTCGAATAAATTGATACAATATGTTATGGCTACGCTGCACATTTCAGATGGCAACATCGATGCGGCTTTACGGACGCTTGCGCTTGAGGCGGGCATATCAACTGCTGAACGAATTCCATTTCTGGATTTTATGCTAGGGAAATGTAAACTCTATAAAGGTGATGCGGATGCTGATGTGTATTTCAAAAATTTTCTTCTTTTCCATAAGGGCTCCCATTTTATTAAAGAAACCCATCAAAAGCTGGCCTGGTATAGTTTGTTGAAGGATGACCGAAATAGTTATTTCGACCACATGCAGTTGATCCTTATCAAGGGTACTGACAAGACCGATGAAGATCAGCAGGCCATGAAAGAGGCTGAGACTAATGAAGCACCGCATCCGTCTTTACTCAAGGCCCGATTGCTATTTGATGGTGGTTATTTTGAGAAGGCCAGTTTGGTTCTCACTGAAACCCTTTACCAAACACTAACACATCGTGCACATCGTCTTGAATATCTGTATCGGAAAGGACGTCTTCTGCATGCACTCAAGTCATATGCTGAAGCCCTGCATTATTATGGCCTTACAATTCGGTCTGGAGAAAATGAGCCTTATTACTTTGCCTGCAGTGCAGCACTTCACAGTGGGATTATTCATGAATCACTCGGAAGTGAGGGTGCCGCTGAAAGATATTATTTGATTTGTCTTCAGATCAATCCGTCTACCTATTCCACGAGTTTGCATCAAAAGGCAAGGACTGGGTTGAGTAGAATGGGAAGATAAGGGAGGAATTCGACTGAAGATTTGGAAGTAGCGTGGGGCGGGATTGAACCGCCGACCTTGCGATTATGAATCGCACGCTCTAACCATCTGAGCTACCACGCCAAAAAAGGACTGCAAATATAATCGATTCGGGGAAGTTAAAATGATGGTGGGCTATTATGGCCTATTTGGCTCAATTATGTTCATATTTTGAGACGAATAGATCTCATATTGGGGACATTTGAAGGAAAAGGATACGCTAGGCCAGAAACCGGTCTCTCCATTCTATAGGAGGTAGCGGGCAACTATCATATTGCTTACCAAATGTGTATCTCCTGTTGGCAACCATTTTATAAACTGAATCCCTAAACGCGCCGGGAACCACTTTTCCAAATTTCAAAATACTGAAAGGGAAACCAAGTTCTCCGATGATTTGAAGAGCAGCATCACTGCGTAGTAGGGCCCTTCCGTTATCAAAATACACAATGGTGTCTTCCGAAAGATAATCCGGCAATACCGGGGGCAGCATTTTTTGCGCAGTCTCACCTTCCAACGGAGCAAACCTGAATATTTTCTTTTTATCCCAATTGATAAGGCGTTTAACCCAGGAATGGCACATCGGGCAGTTACCGTCGAAGAAAATAATTTTCACTTGGGAGTTGCTTAATGATGATTTAATGGTGGCAAAGATGCAAATGTTGTGTTGTGACTACAATTCTTAGTTTGATTAGACATAGTTAAAGCTAACTTCAGAGGCCGCAGCAATACACCAAACAACGTTTATGTACTAAAGATTTCCAACACGCACCCTGTTTTAAACGAACTTTCAAATGCAACGTAAGCCCGGAATATTAGTAGTCTTTTCTCTAACGATGCTCCTTGCGATTGGTGTTCCTTCTTGTGGTTTTTCTGACTATGTAGCTATTCGGAATGTAGCCCAAATAGATATCATAGATCCCGCAAACCAGGCGTTTCTTCCTTCTCCCATTGTCACTACAATCGATAGTCTGGAAATGGTTATTTTCAGTGACCTGAGTTTTTTCACACAGCATATAAATCCAGACCTGATGACTGAGGCTTGGGCTACTTCTCCTCCTGATCCTATTTGGGCGAATGAAATTATCGACATCCGGGTTTTTTGTGATCAGCCTATTTACGGTATTAGTCCGGGAGTGAACATAACCCCTGAACTTCTTTTCGTTTTTGAATCAATACACAAGCTTTCGCTATCAGAATATCTGGAAAACCTACCGCACAAAGGTGACATGTTTTCCGGAGGATTGTCAACTTTAAATGTATTCTTTAATTCGAAACCGATCCCGGGCATCTACACTTTCACAGTCGAAATAGAGGATAATAATGGTAATGTGTTTTCGGCTCTTGCCCCGACAATTGAATGGTTATGAAATACATAATATTCCTGGGGATTTATTTGGGATGTTCCTGCACTACATTTTCTCAAACAGAAAATCCATTTAATCGGGCTTTCCAGATAAAAATAGATCCGACAGAACTGGCGTATATCTTCCCTCGATTTGGAATCGGAGTGGAACAAAAATTCAATGACTTAAGCGTATGGACGTCCTTTCATTTTGGTTGGGACT
>JAYUXX010000317.1:0-9306 GCA_043752765.1 Saprospiraceae bacterium
TTCACTTACTTTTCGGGCTTCGCCCTAGAATGGTAATTATCTCCCCTGTGTTTCTTCTTTCATACATTTCGCTGCGCTACATATTCATTTATCCGAAAACCCCGGGGTGAAGCGCTGTAAGATTTTGGATTGCCGATTTTGGTTTTTGGATTTTTCCAGTCATTCGCTGGGATGAATGCCAGTGTAAGTAAAGCGCACTTATTCGCTGTGATGAATGCCAGCGTTTTAATATTTGTCGTGCCCATAGCACTCATATTCGACGTTCAATGAACGTCAATTTTTTAATACTGATAGATGGAGAAGGTTGGTGTGCGTTTAGAGGAACCCACACCAACTTGCAAGAAATTAATTTGGTTGTGGAGTTGTTCTGAGGTAAGGTTTGATATGAGTTGCTCCTTTTGGAAATTTTGCCGGAATGTCTGCGTCTAAAACGGATGGAAGAATAACGACATCTTCACCCTGAACCCAGTTTGCTGGAGTTGCCACACTATGATAGGCGGTCAACTGTAAGGAATCAATGACTCTGAGTATCTCCGAAAAATTTCTTCCTGTACTGGGAGGGTATGTCAGTGTCAGTTTTACTTTTTTATCGGGTCCTATTATGAATACGCTTCTGACGGTAACTTTCTCAGTTGCCTCCGGATGTATCATGTCGTAAAGCAATGCAACTTTGCGATCATGATCAGCTATCAAGGGAAAATTGACAACAGTGTTTTGGGTTTCATTTATATCCTGAATCCATTTTTCATGTGATTCGATCGGATCGACGCTTAAGGCCAACACTTTGACGTTGCGTTTTTCAAATTCATTTTTAAGTTTTGCCACTTGTCCTAATTCTGTTGTACAGACAGGTGTAAAATCAGCGGGGTGGGAGAACAGAACACCCCAGGAATCTCCGAGATATTCATAAAAATCTAAATTACCTTCCGATGTTTCTGCCTGGAAGTTTGGTGCGAGAGAACCTAATTTGATTGACATAATGTTTACGATTTTAGATTTTAGATTTACGATTTTGGATTTTCACTAATATGATTTCTCATTCGCTGGAATAAATGCCAGCGCTACTATCGGTCGTGCCTATGGCACTCATCTTATAAAATGTGAAAGCTGGTTTTCCATCATTTGGATTTGGTGATTTAGTGATTTGGTGATTTGGTGATTTTTGATTTTCTTCTTCGCTGGAATAAATGCCAGCGTTACTATATCGGTCGTGCCTATGGCACTCATCTTATAAATTGTAAAAGCTTGATTTCCATCATTTGGATTTGGTGATTAATTTATAATTGTTAGATTCTAATCATATTTTGAAATCAATATTTTGCCATGGAGGGATCGATTTCATCGGCCCATGCAAGGATTCCGCCTTTAAGGTTTTTCAGATTGTGAATACCAGATTCTTCCAGCAAATCGATAACATCCTGGCTGCGTCTGCCGCTGCGACAATAGATCACGACATTTTTATTTCGATCGATTAGATCAAGATGTTTTAAAATTTCACCCTTTGGAATTAGTGTTCCTCCAATATGAGCAATGTCATATTCGTAAGGTTCCCTGACATCAATCAGTTGAAAATCTTCTCCTGACTGGATCCATTCATGTAATTCACGTACTGAAATTTCGTGTTGCTTATCGGCTTGCTTTTGAACTGAGGGATTGAGATCAAGACTACAAAATTGTTCGTAATCGATTAATTCCGTCAGAGTTGGATTTACACCTGAAATTGGATTATCGGGATCCTTCGTTATTTTAAAAATTCGTGTTTTAAAATCTGCTGCATCGAATTGAAATAGTTTTCCTGCGAGTGGAGTACCTACACCTGAAATCACTTTAATGACTTCGTTCGCCTGGAGACTGCCGAGAATACCGGGTAATACACCTATGACACCTCCCTCAGCGCAACTCGGAACAAGTCCGGCCGGAGGTGGAGTTGGGAAAAGATCCCGGTAATTTGGTCCGCGCGTTCCATCCGGGAAAAGAAAATTAAATACACTGGCTTGGCCTTCAAAACGAAATATGGATGCAAAAACATTTACTTTGTTTGCCAACACACAGGCATCGTTGACGAGGTAACGAGTTGGAAAGTTATCCGTGCCATCTGCTACTACATCGAAATTTGAAATAATTTCTAATGCATTCGAACTATCAATCCTAGTGTTAAAAATTTCGAATTTGACAAAGGGATTCAATGCCTCAAGCCGTTCTTTTGCAGCTTCAACTTTAGGTCTTCCTACATCTGCAGTCGTAAATAGTACTTGACGCTGTAAGTTGCTTTTATCTACAATATCAAAATCAACTATACCGATAGTTCCAACACCTGCCGCGGTCAGATAAAGTAATAATGGAGAACCTAAGCCACCAGTACCTACGACTAAAACTCTAGCTTGTTTAAGTTTTCGCTGACCTTCAATATTGAATTCAGGAATGATGATATGCCGACTATATCTTTCGAGTTCTTCTTTACTGAATTCGATTGCTTTCAATTGTGTATTCATGGGAAAAAATTAAATTTGTATACCCCCTGCAATCGCAGGAATGATGCTCAGTTCATCACCATCTTTCAAGGTTGTTTCAATTCCTTGTTTCTCCCTGATATCTTCCTCACCCAAATAAAGTCTGACATGTTTTCTGATGAGATCTGATTCATCATATATGTAGGGAGATAATGTAGGGTGTGCAGAGGTCAATTCTTTAATGGCTTCAGCTACGTTGGAAGCAGAGACAGTGACGCTGGATTTTTCTTCGGTGAATCGACGCAATGGGGTGGGGATGAAAATTGTAACCATTTTTTATTTTTTATTTTGGATTTACGATTTTAGATCTAGGATTTTGGATTTTTGCCCCTTCACTTCACTTTTCGGACTGCGTCCTCGAATGTGAAGTATCTCCCCTGTGTTTCTTTTCTCATTCATTTCGCTGTGCTACATATTATTCATCCGAAAACCCCGGGGTGAATGATTTACGATTTTAGATTTGATTGGGTTGTAACTCGATGATTGAAAAAACTTCTTCCTTAAATACTCCGTTGGATAGGCGATAGCTGCGTTCATCAACCATTTTGTTGGATTCGATGGAAAAAATAAGGTAGGAGAAAAATGGCTGAGCAAATTCGAGGTCGTGAGCTGATGGTATGGCCGGATGATCGGGGTGTGAATGATATATACCAAGTAACTGAAGATTTTCCCGAAGTGCAATTTTTTCAGCTTTTAAATAATCAAGTGCGTTGATTACAAAGAACCTGCGCTGATTATCTGTGGATTCATTCTCAGATACAATGGATTTTATAACTGTCCGAATTCCATCCTCCTCAGTACCCAGAATAAAACCACAGGCTTCAAATGGATATGAAGTTTCAAGATGATGCTGTATCTGCTTTAATGTGATTTGTTCTATTTGAATGCTCATGATCCAAAAATTTCTTTGCGTACTTCATGATATCTATCTAATGAATCTGCAATCGTCGTGACAATATCTCCCTCCTCAATCGTGGCTGCTACCTGAAGAGCTCCTTTTAGATTTGCTGCTCCTGAAGGTGAAATAAAAAGCTCTTCATGCTTAGCAATAAATTTAATCATCGAGAAAGCATTTGATGAATCGACCTCCATGATCTCATCCGCTAATTGCGGATCGTAGATAGAAGGAATTTTAGCGGTGCCCAAATGTTTCCATCCTTCAAGTGCATGGAGTGGTGTATCAGGCTGCAATCCGATCAGTTTGATGTGGCCCAATTCTTTAAGTCTTTTACCTGTACCAACAAATGTTCCTGTAGTGCCAAGACCTGCTACAAAATGGGTAATCTTTCCCTGTGTTTGTGACCATATCTCTTCTGCTGTACCTATATAGTGAGCCATCCAGTTAGCTGAATTTGAATACTGATCAGCATAGAAATATTTTTCAGGTGATGATGTCGCAAGCTCAAGAGCAACTTGCTGCGCTCCATCTGTTCCTTCCAGAGAGGATGTCAGGATCAAATTAACGCCTAATGATTGCAACAAATTTTTTCTCTCAGAAGAGGCGTTTGAGGGTAGACAGATTGTAGCCTTCCAGCCAAGTTGTTTGAGAAGTGTCGCATAGGCGATTGCTGTATTGCCACTCGATGCGTCCAGGAGTGATTTATGTTGAGTTAGCTGACCACGCTTTATGGCTTTCGTAATGATCGCATGAGCTGCACGCGCTTTGACACTTCCTCCAGGTTGCTTCCATTCAGCTTTTGCCCAGATGCGCACCTTACTTGTGCTGAGACTTTTCATAAGCAGAAGAGGAGTATTGCCTACTTGTGGAAGGCCGAGCGAAATATTTGGAAGTTGTTGAATTTGTGTTGTCATTATTTTTAAATCTTCATTTTGTAAATGAAAAAAGCCTTTCAATCCGGATGAACTGAAAGGCTTTGTCTATTTTCTTTGTATCAAATAGTACACTCCTGGTTCAACCCGGGGGCTGAGCACAACAACAACAAATGTAAGCAGAGTGACTAAATGATTTTTTCATGATCGATTGCAAATATATAGTAGTTTGTTTCACTATATCAAGGGGCATGTTCAAATTTGCACCTTTATAACATTCCTATAACTTTATCACAAGTTCAAATTGTATGCCAATCTCTGAGACCAATTTTTCTCTTCCGGGCCAAACCGGTTTTTACAGGGGTAAAGTAAGAGATGTCTATTATGTAAATGATATAATGGTGGCGGTGGCTACAGACCGCATATCCGCCTTTGATTTTATCCTGCCTAGGCCTATTCCATATAAAGGGCAGGTTCTGAACCAGTTGGCAGGCTACTTCCTTGATGCTACGAAAGATATCGTGCCGAACTGGAAACTTTCGATGCCACATCCGAATGTCACAGTAGGTGTCCTTTGTGACCCTGTCCGAATAGAGATGGTTATCAGAGGATATCTGGCTGGTCATGCCTTAAGAGAGTATAATGCCGGCAAACGTGTTCTGTGTGGAGAGGATATGCCTGACGGCATGCAACCTAACCAGGCTTTCCGGGAGCCTATCATTACTCCTGCTACAAAAGCTGACAGTGGACATGATGTTGATATTTCAGGAGATGAAATAATAGCTCAGGGAATCCTTCCGAAAGAAGTTTATGAGGAGATGGCCAGGATAACGCGCAATCTTTTCAGACGGGGAACTGAGTTGGCGGCGTCGCAAGGTCTGATCCTTGTGGATACGAAATATGAATTTGGCTGGTACAGGGACCAATTGCGAATCATCGATGAGATACACACGCCCGATAGTTCCAGGTATTGGTATGCAGACAAGTACGATGATAATCAACGGGATAATAAGCCGCAAGAGCAACTTTCCAAAGAGTTTGTAAGGGAATGGTTAATGTCAAAAGGCTTTCAGGGGTTAGAGGGTCAGACGATGCCTGTGATGGACGATGAATTTGTAGAGATTGTGAGCAAAAGATACATTGCTCTTTATGAGCGAATGACGGGTAACAAATTTGAACCTGTCGCTGAGAAAGACCTGGAGAAAGAAGTGATGGAAAATGAAATCAGTAAAGTGATTATTTGATTTCAATATTTTGATAATTGCTATTGAATGCTTCTGGAAGTATACCAACCTTAATTGCAACTCCAAAATTATATGTTCCCGGAATAAGATTTGGCATTCTAAAGTCAAGAGTGGTTGCTATGGATTTACCAGGCAGTAATTGTAAATGAGTTAGGTCAGCGGATGCAGGGATTTTAATAAGGTTTTTTTCTGAAGAGAGGATCACACTAAACTGTAATGGAAAATCCAGCTGATTAAAATCTACCAGATACGGATAAGGATTTGTGATAAGAATCTTAACGGACTGAGTTTGATTAGCCACAAAATAATCAGCATCAAATCCAGAAAAATCGATTCGTAATTTCTGTGCGCTGTGTAAAGTGTCATTCACTACAAAAAACCGATCTATCTTTTCTGCTGACCTGGGGATTTGAATTGAGTCTGAAGGGAGGATACAAAAAAGTATTTCTTTGCCTTGATACAAAACTTCATCATTCCAGATATCAAATTGATTTTTCCGATAGTAGATGTTGTTTAATGAAAAAGATGGTTTGCCTGTATAAAATGAATAGACTGATGGTTTTTGATAGGAGTTGATGAATGCAACCGGTACATTTCCTGCTTTGCTTTCTATCTGTCGAACCCATTCTTTCTGTTTATGGAATTCTATGTGAAAGGGTAAGAAATCAAAAATGAGGGCTACCCGAACGAAAAGCAAAATGACAATTGACGGGAGGACGAAGCAGTATATGAACTTTGTATACCGAACATTCTTCACAACGGATTTGTACACAAGGATAATAATCGGGATTGAGGTGATAGCTGTCCAATGGGGCTCAGGTCTTATCCACAATGATGTAATCCAAAAGAAACCAAGGAGTGAAATAATCACCCAGTGCAAAGTCCGGTCAAAGTTTGAATTAGAAGGAATTTTAAAAATTGTAAAAAGAAGCAAACCTAAAATAAGTGGATTGAAGGCGAGGGCCTGATTGAGCCAGAATTCAAAAAAGTGTTTTGTATGAATTGAATTCACACGATCGATCATTTGAAATTGAAAAGTGGGGAAACCGTTGTTGTATTGCCAAAGTACATGAGGTATATATAATCCGATCGCGATGATTGCGGCTGAAATGAAATATCGATTAAAAACAAGTTTGATATTTGATAGCAAGGTTGCCAAAATTAATAGTGCACCATGATATTTACTATACATTAAACCTACCGCTGCTATTGCCAGCATAACGGATACAAGGACTGAAGGTCGAATGTCCAGTTGCTTAAAGTAGTATAAATAAAGTGATGCAAACAAAAGCAAGGGAGAGTCGGGAGTGGCAATAAAGCCATACATCTGAAAGACAGGTATTGCTGCAGCAAGTCCGAAAAAAATGATCGTTTTTTGAACCGTATTTTCTTTCTCATCGATCGTTATCCAGATTAGAAATAAAGAAAGTAACTGAGAAAGGATTGAAAGGAGCCTTACTCCTAATTCACCATCAAAAAGTAAAGTTCCTTCCTTAATAAAAAACGCGATCATGGGAGGATGGTCAAAGTACCCCCAATCCAAACGTTGTGCATACATCCAGTAATAGGCTTCGTCATTGCCTATTTCAGTGAAAATACTTTGAAGAATATTTATGGTAAACCAAATGGAAAGCCCAATCAGGAAAAAATATTCTGGTCTCGTAGAACCAAATTGGGACAAGGAGGTATTTAATAAGCTTGATGACTTCATATCTCTATGGGACCGGACCGAAAGATCAAAATCTTTTTTTAATAGTATTCTGGATGAAGAGTTTGTCAGGCAAAATGTTGTGGCAGATCAGGATTTCATGAATGATGATCTCATAACCTTACTTAGCCGGATGGAGTAAATCTATACACCATGACTGTTCATCAGGAAATCTATTTATTTAATAATTTTTGCAGAACAGAAATTACATAATCGATTTCTTCGCTGGTATTATATGCGGCAATGCCCATACGTGTTACACCACCCTGCATACCAAGACCAAGCACTTCAACTGCCCGGAGGGCATAGAAATGTCCATCCCAGGCGCAGATGCTATTATCAGCCAGAAGACTGCAAATTTTTTCCGGTCTATAGCCTTCCATAGTGAAAGCAATCGTAGGGGCTCTCTGCGTTTCTTTGAGAGGTGGTCCATAAATATCGATTCCATCAATATCGCGAAGGCCGAGATAAAGTTGTTGTGCCAGTGCACGTTCCTGTTTTTGAACCATGCCCATTGAACTGATAATACGATCGCGCAAACTTTCTCCTGTGCCCATGGATGCGATGAAATCAACAGCAGCAGAGACACCCGCAAGTGCAGCATGATTAAGCGTACCTCTTTCTATACGGTACGGCGCGTGTTGTGCTTGTGTACGCAGACGATCTGTGTCGAGACGATCTAATGCACCTTCACGCGCATAGAGAATACCAACATGGGGTCCGTAAAATTTATATGCCGAGCAAAGTAAAAAGTCACAATCAATTTCTTTGACATCGGTCAGAAGATGCGGTACAAAATGAACGGCATCTACTACAAGAAGGGCACCTACTTTATAAGCAAGTTGGCGCACTCTGTCAATTTCATTTACGGTTCCAAAAATATTTGATGCAAGACCGATGGCGATGACGCGTGTTTTTTCATTTATTTTTTTCTCGAGATCTGCGTAATCCAGTGTGCCACCTTCTTCTAATGCAACTTCTCTGACGACGATACCATGCCTGCGTTGCATGAGCCACGGGCCGCGATTCGCTTCGTGATCGAGTTGTGTTATAATTATTTCATCTCCCGGTTGGAGTGAGCGGGTGATCGCATTGGCCAGGACAAAATTGAGGCTTGTCATATTAGCGCCAAAAGAAATTGTGCCGCTGTTTTCCGCTCCCAGCAAACTGGCTACTTGTTCGCGAGTGTGTTGGATGAGTTTATCAGTCTCATGGGAGGTGGGGAATTGTCCATGTGTGTTTGCGTTGCTGTGCGTATACACGTTGACGATCGCATCGATAACAGACTGAGGGACTTGTGTTCCTGCGGGGCCATCGAGGTGGACGATGAGCCGGCCGTTTTCCAAACGTTTTAGGGAGGGGAATTGGTTGCGGATGGTGTCATTCATAGGAGGTTATCTTGGATGTAAATGTAAGGTATAAAAAAGGCTAAGGCGGAGGATAAGGTGGGGGAAAAGGCGGAGGATATGGTGGAGGCTAAGGTGGAGGCGAAGGATAAAAGCGATAGGCAGATAGCATTGAGAAGAAGCATGCCCGATTCTCCGTGAACTCCGTGTTCTCCGTGCGAGAATATCCTAAAGAGGGATTCCTTTGATGAACCGCATTTGAGCTGGGAGGAAACTTTACCTTTGGCTCATTCGTTATGAAGCGCGACGGTTGTTGAACTCAGTATATGGGATTTGGCGATGTCGCAGTAAGATCTTTGAAATTGGGGGCTGACAGGAATCGACAGGAAAGTGTATCGTGTCAGTAAGCATGCCGGGGAATGGTGATTCACCCCGTTATCAAATGGTTACCGACCAATAATTGGCGAAACACGTTTCGCGTTGGCTGCCTAATTCAAGGAATTAGAGTGCCTTCATGCTAAGGGTTTGATATCTGCTAAGACCCGGTGCATTCATAAAATGCAGATTAAGCCAAAGGGATGTCCCGACCGGAGGCCGACAATCCAGGGACCCGGATGATAACCGTCGTTGCAGTACTAACTATCATCTTAAATCCGATCTGCAAATAAGCATGTAGAAAGCTGATGTGGGCTTTGTCTGGACGGGGGTTCAATTCCCCCCAGCTCCAC
>JAYUXX010000318.1:0-9302 GCA_043752765.1 Saprospiraceae bacterium
ACGAGAGGATTTCTATAAATATCATCATGTGAATAAATGATATGGCATTTCGGATCTGATTGAATCACTTCTAATGTGAATTCGTATAAGGATTGGGAATCCGATTTCAGATGTACTATTCCTCCCGGTTTTAAAATTTTTCTATACCTCTCGATAAATGGTAAGGCTGTAAGCCGGCGAGTTTCTTTGCCTTCAAATGGATCGGCAAATGTGATCCATATTTCATCGATTTCTCCGGAAGCAAAAAACCGATCAATAAATTCGATACGTGTGCGAAGAAAGGCAACATTATACATGGATGATTCAAGGGCAATGCGTGCGCCAATCCACATCCGGGCACCTTTAATATCCACACCAATGAAATTTTTATTAGCATGGTCTCTTGCGAGAGCTACCGTATAGTCACCCTTACCACAACCTAACTCAAGTATGATCGGATGTTGATTGTTAAAATAATTCGCTGCCCATTGACTGCGAAGGTCCCTGCTGATTCCTTCTGCATTTGACAGGAAGGATTTCATAGCAGGATCTACTTCAAACACATTTGAAAAAGCGGCGATTTCCGCAAATCTGCTGAGTTTACTTTTTCTTCCCATGCCTCCTTTAATCTTGCTCCCCTGAAAACGGGGAATGTTCTTGTGGGTTGGTAGACTATTAACTTCTACCGGGGTGCGAATTACGCCATTTCAAATGAAATCCCACGGATGTTATCAATCCTATAGGTAAATCAGCTAAAGATTGAAATCGTGTTCCTGGTGGTAACAATTTCATTAATATGAATTCCCTACATTCACAGGCTCAAACAACCACCTGAACCGAGTCCATGTCCCGGAGTCCTGACAAAACCAAATACGATAAGATTTTTGAAAACGAGCTTTTGCCTCACGTTGGAGCCCTTCAAACATTTGCTTACCACCTGACCTACAACCAGGAGGACGCGGATGATCTTGTGCAGGAGACCTATATGAAGGCGTATCGGTTTATTGATAAATACGATGAAGGAACTAATGCGAAAGCATGGCTGTTTAAAATTCTTAAGAACGCCTATATTAACGAATATAGAAAGCGAGTCAAACAACCAACGAAAGTTGACTTTGAGGACATTGTAGCTTATCATGATACGGATGACGATCATATATCCGGCTACAGTGATTTGAGAGAGGAGATTTTTCTCCACATGATGGGCGATGAAGTCACGTCAGCTATTAATAGTTTAACGATTGACTTCCGGACGGTGATCCTGCTTTGTGATATTGAAGGATTTACGTATGAAGAGATCGCAAGCATCATAGATGTGCCGATAGGTACAGTAAGATCAAGGCTTTTCAGAGCGCGCAATCTTTTAAAAGAAAAATTAACCTCGTATGCTCAGAAAATGGGTTTTACGGATTTTAGAGGGCAACGAAAAATTACCAAATCGGATTCGTCATCCACAGAAAAGAATAATGAGGAGGAAGAATAGTCTTCGTAATCACAGAAAAGAATAACTTTAACATACATCCCATGACCTGTTCAGTAATTGTATAAAACCTTTATCGATGCAAGACTTTAACGATAAGAATGAATTAAAAAAACAGGTTGGAATGTATTTCGACCAGGCTCTTGATCCTCAATCCAAAGATGAATTTCTTCAAAAAGTAAATTCGGATCCAAATTACCAACAGGCCTACCAACATGAACAGGTCATTCGGGACAACATCAAAAAACATATCTACAGACCTGTAGATTCTTCGATTCTGATCCAGGCGATCAAGAATCAAATCCGGAAACCATAAATCGTTATTTCACGATTTTATATTAACGAAATCGGTCATGCATTGCTTCTCCGTTGTGAGGTATGTGATGCTCTGTCTTTTCGTTTAGCTGTGATGGCTTAACATCCACTAAACCGTTTCATCTATAAATTCGTTTAATTGTCCGGGTGTATTTAAAAGAATCTGTTTCAGGGTATGTATATAAATTACATGATGTTGGTTTATAAAAATCAAATATTTTCAATTGTATTTTTTCTATTACTTGGGAATCTGTTTGCGCAAAACAGTATCCTGTCTGTTGATGCATACGATATGCATATTGAATTGAATTGGAATGTAATTGCGAATGCCGATCGATACGAGATTTATCGAAAAGGACCTGGCGAAACCGATTTTTCACTTCTCATCTCCTCTCGGGAATTTAGATACCAGGATTGGATTGGCAGAACCCAAACTGAAAGCGAACCCTATTTCTACTACATCAATGCGTTATCCATTCCGGGTAGCCTTTTAAGCACATCAGATACATTGCAATCACGTGTTTTTGAAATGACTAATGATTTATTTCTTGATATGGTTCAGGAATACACCTTCCGATATTTTTGGGAACATGCACACCCGGTGAGTAAAATGGCGCGGGAGCGTTTGGGTAGTGGTGATGTAGTCACTACAGGAGGTACAGGATTCGGTGTGATGAGTATTATTGCAGGTATACAACGGGGATTTATTACTCGGGAAGAAGGTGTAAATCATTTGTTACAACTCGTAAGTTTCCTGCAATTCGCTGATCGGTACCACGGTGTGTTTCCCCACTGGATGAATGGGAGGACCGGCGAGACCATTCCCTTTAGTACGTTTGATAATGGAGGTGATCTGGTGGAAACTGCTTTTTTAATGCAAGGCTTATTAACAGCCAGAGAGTATTTTAACGCTACAAACGAAAATGAATCTGCACTGCGTGATGTGATTACTACGCTTTGGGAAGATGTGGAATGGGATTTTTATTCCCGCAATAATTCCGGCGTTTTGTATTGGCATTGGTCTCCGGAATTTCAATGGCAAATAAATTTTCCTATTCGTGGGTATAATGAAGCATTGATTATATATCTCCTTGCGATAGCTTCGCCAACACATTCTGTTCCTGCTTCTTATTGGCATACGGGTTGGGCAGGTCCAGGGTATGTGAGTGGCGTATCGTGGTACGGGATAAAGTTGTTTGTGGGCCCTCCATTAGGTGGACCGCTTTTTTTTGCTCATTATTCGTATATGGGTTTTGATCCAAGAGATAAAAAAGATGCATATGCGAATTACTTCCAGCAAAATATTAACCATACACTTTTGAATCGCGCCTGGTGTGTAGATAATCCACTTCAGTTCGAAGGGTACAATGAAAATTCCTGGGGTTTAACAGCAAGTGATGATCCCTGGGGATATGAAGCACACGCACCTGGTGGAACGAGTGACAATGGAACGTTGACACCCGCTGCTGCGATTCCTTCCATGCCGTATACACCCGAACAAAGCATGTCGGTGCTCAAACATTTCTATCGAACGTATGGTGACCATTTGTGGGGTCATTATGGATTTTATGATGCATTCAATCCCGAAGTAAATTGGTTCTCAGAGGCATACCTTGCGATTGATCAGGGTCCTATCATCAATATGATCGAAAACCATAGATCAGGAATACTATGGTCATCTTTCATGTCCAATCCGGAAATACTATCGGCTTTAAATGCAATAGGTTTTGTAGAGGATATTGTCTCCACTATGGACCACCCCACATCCGGGTATCATTGGAACGTGTACCCTACGATCAGCGATGACGTTGTAAATGTCACACTGCAGGCTGAGAATGCAGAGTTAAATTGGAGCATAACTCTTATTGATGCTATGGGAAGGACGCTCACAGAGAAAATCGAAAAGTCCGGAAATGATGAAATCCATTTTTCCTTTCAACATATTCAATCAGATGGTTGGGTATGGGTGGTTCTTCAAAAGAATAATGTAGCTGTAGACGCCCGCCCTGTCTACATCCGCCCCTGAATGTGGTGAGCTTATTTATTGTCAAACACTATACATGGATACATAATTTTTAATGTGATGTTTAGTCATCATTTATATACTGTTCATTGTCTGACCATTGGCAATTTCGTATAATAAATCCATGTTAACCTTTTGGATTTTTAATTTGAAGGTTACGCTTTTCTTTCAATGGCTTTTCATATTTTAGAGGTGGATTAACATTTAATAATATTCACAATCACTAATAAGCTCGATATGAAAAATCTTTTTTTACTATTCTTTTTATTTCTTTCACTACACTGGGTTCAGGCGCAGACAATCGTCTATGAAGACTTTGAAGGGGGTGTTCCTGATATAGCGTGGATTGGCCTCAATGGCACGTTTAATGGAAGTGTTGCAAATCCAGTTCCTGATGCTCTTAACAGCAGTTCATTTGTCGGATCTTTTACAAATAGTCCGGATTTTGATTTTGCATTTGCATTGGGCACATTGAGTGCCCCTGTAAATCTTACTTCACTTAATCTGATAAAGATGAAAGTGTGGTCTCCAATTGCACCTTCTCAGGTTCTGTTTAAATTCGAAGGTGGAGGTAATGCTGTTGAAATGTTTCGCGACATCACAGTTGCTAACCAGTGGGTAGAATACAGCTTTGATCTCAGTGGTGGCGCAACCTTTACTACAATGGACAAAGTATTAGTTGCTTTCAATCCTTTTGTACTGGGAAGCAATGAGACTTTTTATTTCGATGATATTACCGCTCATAAAGCGATTGAAGTTTATGAGACTTTTGAAGGTGGTGCCCAGATGAACTGGCTCGCATTGGATGGTGTTTTTAATGGCCCGGTTCCAAATCCGGATTCCAATAGCGTGAATGGCTCTGACAATGTTGGACAATATGTTAAATCAGGTCTTCATTCATACAGCTTATTACTTGCTGAAAGATCAACACCTTTTGATTTAAGCATCCTAAATCAATTTCATCTCAATATTCATGCTCAGGCTCCGACACAAGTAATTATGAAATTGGAAGGTCCTGGTGGTCCTGCAATTGAGAGGAAGAAAAATATCGGACTTGCAAATGAATGGCAGGACTATACATTTGATTTCTCGGAAGCAAAAGATTGGACACACCTGACTAAAGTGATCTTGTTTTTTGATCCCGGAGTAGAAATGAGTGCGGATACGTATTATTTCGATAATCTGCTAGCGCTTCCATTGGGAGCATGCAAGGGCGTTACCCTAAATCCGAACATGATCGATGATTTCGAATGCAATCGGAATGCCACATACGTAAACGGTTGGGATAGTCTTACAGTGATAAATAATCCTGAGCCGAATACGGTTAATAATTCAGCAAAAGTGGGTCTCTACAACGATCCAATTGCTGAGCCTTGGGCAGCCCTAATCATTGATTACCAGGATTCCATTAATCTGACTGTCAATAATCAACTTAAAATAAAAATCTGGTCACCGAGTTTAGTTCAAATCTTATTTAAACTCGAAGGTGGAACATCACCGGCGAAAGAAATATGGGTTGATGTCACTGAAGCCGGAGAATGGGTAGAATATGTCATAGACTTTAGTGATCAGGAATTGAGAAATCACAAGAAGCTTGTTATCTTCTTTAATGCGGGCGTTGAGCCACAGGCGGGAGACTTCTATTACATTGATGATATTCAATTTGCCGAGAGAGATATTAATGTTATTGAAGATTTTGAACCAACTGCATTTCTTCCTTGGGAACCTTTGGATCAGCAGGCTTTGCTGCATGGATCATTTGAAGTAGTAGCTAATCCAGAACCTGGTGAACCTAATACTTCTGCAACAGTGGGAAAATACACGAAGGGCACATCCGCATTCAGCACACTTTCTGCGGTTGCACCAGGTGTTATTGATATCTCTGGTCGTCCGCAATACAATCTGGATGTATATGCACCAGCCGGTGGCTCTATTATCATGCAATTGGAGAGTGTATCAGAAGGGAATAAAGAAGTCGAAAGAACCATTAGCGCCGGTGGTGCATGGGAAACGATTTCATTTGATTTTACTGAACATCAACATATCACAGATTGGGCTTCTCTACGATTGATTTTCAATCCTGGAGTAGCTGAAGAGGGAGCTATGTTCTTTTTTGATAACCTGACCCAAAGCCAGAGCACAGTTGATCCTTGCGAAGGAACAGTTGTGAATACAAATCTTATAGATGACTTCGAATGTCAGCGTAACTATGGATATCTCGCCGGAGCTGATTTACTTTCAGTGGTAGGCAACCCTTTAGTAACGCCTGCAAACAGTTCATCATTTGTCGGTCTTTATGAAGATCAGCCACATGAACCATGGGCGCCTCTTTGCGTAGATCTTCCAAATGGTGTTGACTTTTCATCATTTAATCAATTGTCACTTCAAGTTTTAGCCGAGACTGCTGTTCCGATCTTATTAAAATTGGAAGGTGGACCTACAAGTCCTGCGTACGAAGTCTTTACAGCTGTGACTACTCCAGGTGAATGGGAAACTATTACCGGAGATTTTTCAAGTCAGATCGGAGCTGATCATACTCGTGTTTGCATTTTCTTCAATGCCGGGAATGATGTAGATACACAAGACGACTATTACATTGACAATATTCAATTTGCACATGCACCTTTCACAGGTTGCCTTATCAATTTCGATGATGCTGCATTTATTTCTGATAGCTGGAGTTATTTTCCAGATAGTGATTCCGGAGGTTTTGAATTAGTAGACAATCCGGATCCAAGTGGAATTAATACAAGTCCGAAGGTTGGAAAAGCCATTGAGAAAGCAACAGGTGCTCAACCATGGCAAGGTATGTTTACAAAGCTTCCCGCTCCGATCGTGTTTGGTCCAAATAAAATTGTGACCATGAAAGTATATTCGCCACAGATCACAACGATCACAATGAAGATAGAAGGTCCGCTCACTCCGGGTGCACCAGCATCTTCCGGTGACAACACCATTACAAATACTGTAATAAATGAGTGGGAAGAATTGTCATGGGATTTTTCATTATCCCCTACACCACTTCCAGATGACGGTCAATATACAATTATAACACTGATATGGGATATCAATAACATTCCTGTTCAGGATGTCTTCTATTACTTCGATGATGTATCACTTACAACAGGTGAATGTTCAACAACAAGTAGTAATGGACCTATAGCACCAAGAGATTTAACTGTATCTCCAAATCCTGTTAGTGATAATCTCTTCATTGAAGAATTAGGAGACGTAACAAGACTTGATATCTACAATCTTTATGGACAGCGCCTGAACAGTGTTTGGACTGATAATGCAAACAGTACGTTTGTAAACGTAAGCCAATTGCATCAGGGTACTTATATTCTGACAGGATATAATTCGAAAGGTGAGCTATTAGCCTTATCGCGCTTTGTTAAACTTTAAATATTCAACATCGAAAAATCGGGGAGTGCAATATCTCCCCGATTTTTTTTTACGAAAGTCCATTCCTACATGGATTTTTTTTATTTCATTTCTATTTGCCTGTAAGACAACTGTAGCACCTAAGGAAGTAGCTACATTACCTGCATATTCAGTTGAAGAGCTACAGGAACGCACATTTAATTATTTCTGGGAATTAGCTGACAAGTCGAATCACCAGATTCCTGATCGATATCCTACTCTTACATTTTCTTCAATTGCGGCTACCGGATTTGGATTGAGTTCTTACATCATCGGAGTTGAAAAATCATATATTACACGTGATGAAGCGGCCGAACGCACGTTGAAAACATTAAAGGTTTTGTGGGAACTTCCCCAAGGGCCTGAGAAAGAAGGCATCTCCGGTTACAAAGGTTTCTTTTATCACTTTCTTACCTTGGACAAAGCTGTCCGTTATAAAGAAGTTGAATTGTCTTCCATCGATACTGGATTATTAATGGCCGGCATTTTATCCGCCATGTCTTATTTCGACCGGGACAATCCAGTTGAAGATTCTATAGTTGCCTATAGTGATTCTTTATTTCGCAGAGTGGAATGGGATTTTATGTATGGTGATACCTCTACCCTTTCCATGGGTTGGTTTCCGGAATGGAGTTTTATCCCGAGTCAATGGACAGGTTATAATGAAGCGATGATCTTACTGATCATGGCCATGGGATCGCCGACTCATCCTATTCCAGCCGAGGCATGGGATAAATGGTGCGACACGTATAAATGGGAAACATATGAAGGACAGGAGAATGTACAATTTGATCCGCTCTTCGGACATCAGTACAGCCATGTCTGGATAGAATTCCGAGGCATTCAAGATGATTACATGCGCAAAAAGGGAATTGATTATTTTGAAAATAGTCGGCGTGCTACATTATCAAACCGTGCTTATTGTATTAAAAATCCTTTGGGTGCAAAAGGGTATAATGAAAACTGTTGGGGGTTGACCGCATGTGATGGACCCATAAATAAAAAAATAATTTTGGACGGAAAACCATGGCAGTTTTATGATTACCGTGCGCGTGGTGCCTGCAGTATCCAGATTGTAGATGATGGCACGATTGCTCCCACTGCTGCGGGTGGATCGTATCCGTTCACTCCGGATTTGAGTGACCAAAGTTTAAAATATATGTGGCAAACCTATGGACAGGATCTTGTGGGTCAGTATGGTTTTAAAGATGCTTTCAATCTTACTTACGTAACAGATGAAACACCGCGAGGCTGGTTTGATGTGGATTACCTTGGCATTGATCAGGGTCCGATATTGTTGATGATCGAAAATCATAGATCAGGAATATTGTGGGATGTGATGAAAAAAAATCCTTATATCCTTGAGGGTTTGAGAAAGGCTGGATTTAGTGGAGGGTGGCTGGAAAAACTAGAAATTAGAAACTAGAAATTAGAAATTAGAACGTGAGGCGTCAAACGTGAAATTGGAAGGGAGTTAGTAGCAAACAGGTTAATAGGAACTTATTAAATTAAATATCGGGTACAAATAAAATTATCAGGGATGAAGTTGCGAATGAGTTTTATCGTCAGGTTGGTGTGCTGCATGGTTATTTTTTCCTGGACGATGAGTTGCACGAGTAGTATCAAAAACATAAGCTCGTCCAATAAAAATATTTCGAAAATTGATAGTCTTCTAGCGGTGATGACACTGGAAGAGAAGATCGGACAAATGACACTATTCACAACCGATTGGGGATCCACTGGGCCGACCATTCGCGAAGGTTATGAAGAGGATATTAAGGCAGGTCGATGTGGTGCCCTATTTAATAGTCACACTACAGCTTTTACAAAACATCTTCAGGAAGTTGCAGTTAATCAAACCCGGCTGGGCATTCCTCTGATTTTTGGGTATGACGTCATTCACGGATATAAAACCATTTTTCCAATACCCCTTGCAGAGTCGTGTAGTTGGGATTTAGAAGCAATGGAGCGAACTGCATCGATCGCAGCTGCTGAGGCTTCGGCGGCTGGGTTACACTGGACATTTGCACCCATGGTTGATATTTCAAGGGAACCCAGATGGGGTCGCGTGATGGAAGGTGC
>JAYUXX010000319.1:0-20294 GCA_043752765.1 Saprospiraceae bacterium
TGCTTATCGCAATATTGTAATTGGACAATTTTGCTATTTTTTCAAACATTACAAATTGAACGTTTATGTCAAAAAAATACACAATACTGGCTTTGTTTGCGGGTGTAACATTACTGCTATCATTTTCTGATAACCCTCCCAACGCTCGCACCGGAGCTCCGGGCGAGGGCACATGTGCTGATTGTCATTCATTAGGTGGTGCCAGTCAGGATGGAAGTATAACCGTTACAGGACTTCCTGCTTCGATCTCCCCAAATACAGCCTATATTCTTACAGTGACGGATAATAACCCCAATGGTTTGGCCGAACTGGCAGGCTTCCAGCTTACCATATTAAATAGTAATAACACGATAGCCGGTCTCATCACTGCTCCATCCGCAGGATCATCCACTATCATGTCTGGCGGACGTCAATATTGGGAACACAATCCTGCACAGATGTTTCCAGGTTCTAATATTGTCACTTGGACTGCTATCTGGACATCACCAAACATGCCACCCAATACAACGATAACTTTTTATGCGAAAGGAAATATTGCAGGCGGAAATGGTAATCCCTCCATGGACCTCATCGTGACCGATACAGGGAGTGGCATGTTGATGGGAGGAGGAAGTAATCTTGCTGTTACAATCACAAGCTCTACGGATGCACTTTGTTTTGATAGCAACACGGGCAGCGCTACAGCTACAGCTTCCGGAGGCACTACACCCTATGTATATAACTGGTCCAACGGAGCCACAGGCGCAACAGCGAATAACCTCGGAGCAGGAACATACACAGTAACTGTAACTGACAATGCAGCTGCCACTGCATCCACTAGTGTTACCATTACGGAGCCACCCCCCTTGCTTTTGAATTCACCTAACATCACCAATGTAAGTTGCAATGGTGGAAATAGTGGTTCGATTAATGTCACTGCTACCGGAGGAATAGCACCCTACATCTATAACTGGTCAAATGGTAGTTCAGGAACAACAATTTCAAATCTCACTGCAGGATCATACACCGTGACAGTAACCGATGATAACAGCTGTACGAAAACAGCAACTTATATAGTCACTCAACCCGCTATGATCAATATCTCTCTGGTTAATCTTGATCACGAGTCGTGTTCAGGAGCGGATGATGGGTCAATTACAATAGGTGTGTCAGGTGGTGTAAATCCTATTTTTGCTGAATGGTCAAACGGATCGATTGGTCTCACCATATCTAATCTGTCTCCAGACATTTATTCAGTGACCGTAACAGACAATAACGACTGCACGAAGATGGCTACGTACACTGTGAATGCTGGTGGAACGGTAGATGTCAATCTTGTTCAAATCCAGCATGTGAGTTGCTTCGGAGGTTCCAATGGGGCTGTATCTGTTAGCGCTAGCGGAGGATTACCCCCATATACATTCGCTTGGTCTAATGGAATGACTGGCGCATCGATTACGGGACTAATTGCTGGAAATTATTTGGTAACTGCTACAGATATGAATGGATGCTTTGTTGTAGAAAATTACACAATCAATCAACCCACTGCAATCAATATTACAATCAATCAAACCTCCCCGAATTTGTGCTTTGGTGATGCTACTGCAGATTTAACGGCATTAGTTACGGGAGGTAGTTCACCTTATACATCAATGTGGTCGAATGGAATTGTTGGATTAAATAATAACAATCTTGTAGCAGGCACTTATACGATCACTGTCACAGATCAAAACAATTGCACAAAGACAGCTTCTGCAGTGGTGGCCCAACCGGCTGCGCTGAGTTTATCAGTTGCTACAACTAACGAAACGTCCGCTGGTGCAAATAATGGAACAGCCACTGCAAATGTTAGTGGAGGAAGTGTTCCGGTTTCATTCCTCTGGAATACAAATGCAACAACCCAAACGATCACTAATCTGCCTCCGGGAATGTACTGTGTAACTATAACAGACATCAACGGTTGTAGCACAAATGGTTGTGGTCAGGTGAATGAATTTGGGTGTTCATTAAATGTTCTGCTAGGTTCTAATCTCACAATATGTGAAGGTGACACACTTACCATCACACCTGCTATAAGCGGTGCATCTGGAACAGTTTCGTTTGTGTGGTCTGATGGCTCAACGGGAAATAGCCTTCAGATAACTACTCCAGGCGAATATTGCGTTACCGCAACTGACATGGCGAATTGCCAGGATTCAGATTGTATCACGATCGAACAGCTACCTATTCCACAACTTATCTGCCCTGTAACGAACGAATCTGCTCCGGGTGCCAATGACGGTGCTATTAATTGCGGTGATCCCGGGTCACTGTCTTTCCTCTGGAGTAATGGAGCCACCACTCCTGCAATAACCGGACTTGCCCCTGGAGAATATTGTGTGACACTCACAAATAACATGATGTGTACACTGGTGCAATGTTTTAATGTTCAACCAGGTAATTGTCAGTTAATAGTTACTTCCACTGTTACAGATCTTAGTTGTAACGGTGACTCCACGGGTTCAGTGGATTTAATTGTTACTGGCGGAACTGCACCAATTTCATTTGAATGGTCCACTGGCGATTCTACGGCAACCATAAATAATTTGCCAGCAGGAAATTTCACAGTCACAGTGAATGATGCAGCAGGATGTATAGAAAACCAAACTTTTGTAATTACTCAACCTGATATATTAGAAATCATGGTTGATACCATTATCCACATCTTTCCCGACACAGCCGGTTCAATTTATATTTCTATTACCGGAGGTACTGAACCTTATACCATTCTATGGACTTTACCTTCTGGAGGAATGATTACAGGTGTCGAAGATCTCTTGGGTCTTGATGAATTTGGGTCATACACACTAAGTATCACCGATAGTTCTGGTTGTTCAGTTACTGAGAATGATATTATTGTTGATATCATCGATGCGCTTGAGCCAACACCAAAATTCAGAACGCTAAAAGTATATCCTGTCCCTACCGAAGATGTATTGATTGTCGAAATGGAAAAATCAGTAATAGAAGTATTGATTACTGGTATTGATGGCCGATTGTATAAACGAATCGCTAACCCTGAGTCGAATAAACTTCAGGTCGGTGAATTAGAAGCAGGGTGGTACATCCTACGTATCACTGATGGTGAAAACTGGTATATAGCAAGGTTTGTGAAATAAAATTTCTCAATTGCGAGTTGAAAATGAAATTGGCATCGCCAATGGTTTGAAAATAAATGGAGGGGCATTCCCAATGGTTTGAAAATAAATGGAGGGGCTCAAAATTTTGAGCCTCTCCATTTATTTTATCTGATGCCGTTGTTCGTCAAGGTTTCGAAGATCCCGCCATGCTTTATATATGTAGCGAGAGAGTTTGCTATAACGACTAAGCTGATTGCAGAACAAGGACCAGCGATTTTGAAGATTTAAAGTGGCTTGACATTCACCTAATGTCGACATCAAGTGCCATAGGCACGGCCGATATTGAATCGCTGGCATTTATTCCAGAATCCCCAAGTTTAAAATAAATGGAGGAGGCATCCCCAATAGTTTGATACCAAATGGAGGAGGCATCTCTAATGGTTTGAAAATAAATGGAGAGGCTCAAAATTTTGAGCCCCTCTCCATTTATTTTATCTACACCTGCAGCGGCAATACGTTTACTTATTCTCCTAAAAAAATAAATCCATTCTTCTCATACATCAGCTTCGCATTTGGCAGTTCATTTTGCAATGAACTCTTATCCTTTTTCAGAATATAAAACATTTCTCTTTCCAACACATTATCTGAAGGAACAGGTTTTTTAGCATAGAAGAATGGAGCATAGCTATGAAAGCCATAGGTTTTAATTTCTACATTCTGACCTTCTTTAGACTTATAAAATTCTATTGGAGCGCGTTGGCTATAGTGTTCTATTTTTCCAATAAAAAAAATTAAAAAAACATTTACAAGCATAGCCATTCCCACAAACAAGGAGATAAGTGAAAATTGGATTTTGGATTTTCTGTAGAGTAAATATGAAACTACAATTATTAGGAAAAAAAACAAGGCTGGAATAAAGTCAAAATAACTCCAAACAACCGGGGCGTTTAAACTGGCCTCGGTGAATGCATCTAAAGAAAAGGTAGATCTGAACTTTTCTAAATTTAATCCTGCGTAAGGGAGTCCAAACAATAATAACCCAACAATCAGGACTACGACTGCACTTAAAATCTTTTGCGTAGCATTCCAACGCAAACGACCTTCCAGCATCTGAGAAATGCTCCAGGCACTTAAAAAACTGACAGGGTAATACGCAAGCGATGAGTAATGAACAATTTTACTCTGGACGATTGAAAATAAAACAAGCACAATAAATGTCAGAATTACCATTGACAATCGCAATCGCCATATCGATACAGTTTCTCCAATTTGTTTTTTTCTAAATCCACCGATCGCAAAAAGTGAGGCCGGGAATATTCCGAATAAGGCCACAACAAAGTGATACCCCGGAAATCCTTTATGCCCCGCAACCGATTCACTCAATAACTCCACCTGGTATTTGAAAAATGCTGAAATAAATTCAGGTCCATGCGCTAACCATTCTATCCCAAACCACGATCCCGCGATTAAAATATTACCGGCTAAAAAGAGAAACAATGATATTACGGAAAGGAATCTTTTCTCTTTGGAAAACACTCTGATTAATAAAATTGTAAGTCCGATAAGCAACGGACCTACGGGACCTTTCGTCAAAATGGCGAGCCCACTCAATATCCCACTGATCAGAAACCACTTAGTGACCTTCTTGTCTTTAGAGCCTTCAATCCATGCCACAATACTTCCAAAAATGAAAAGATTAAACCATGGATCGATAATTCCGGATTTGTGATAAAGTACAGGCAGGATGGATCCTAAATAAGAAAGCGCCCATAATATTCCAAATGATTTACTGATCCAATGTGTGCCGATTTTATACAAAAAGACAAGGACCAAAATTCCTCCTAGAGCATTCGGAAGTCTTGCAGCAAATTCATTGACGGCAAATACATGCATACTCATGGACTGCAGCCAAAAAAACAAAGGAGGCTTTTCGAAGAAGGGTTGATAATTAACCTGAACACGTAAGTAGTCACCGGTGGCGATCATTTCACGGCTTATCTCCGCAAAATTTATTTCATCCCAGTCAAAGAGATGAACGCCGCCAATAAATGGAATATACAGTAAGGCACCGGCAAGGATAAACAACCAAATCCACGGAATACGATCTGAAAAAAGGCCATTGGATGTATCCATCACGGATCAGTCCAGTTTTAGCACTTCAAGGAAGGTCTTCTGAGGTACTTCTACAGAACCAATCTGTCGCATCTTTTTCTTTCCTTCTTTTTGTTTTTCAAGAAGTTTTCGTTTACGACTGATGTCACCACCATAACATTTAGCGGTTACATCTTTACGCATCGCAGAGATTGTTTCACGTGAAATAATCTTGGCTCCGATCGAAGCTTGAATTGCAATTACAAATTGTTGCTTTGGAATTAGATCCTTCAACTTAGCACAGATCTTTCGACCAAAAGCTTCTGCTTTGTCGCGATGTACTAAAGACGACAACGCATCTACCGGTTCACTATTCAACCTGATATCAAGTTTCACAAGGTCAGATTTCCTGTAGTCTTTTGGGGCATAATCAAAAGACGCATAACCTCTTGAAATTGATTTTAACCTGTCGTAAAAGTCAAAAACGATTTCTGCAAGTGGAAGATCAAAACTTAATTCTACACGCGTGGTAGTCAGATAGTTTTGATGAGTGAGCATGCCTCTTTTTTCAAGACACAAATTCATAATGGCTCCAATGTATTCAGGTTTCGTAATCACCTGAGCATGGATATAAGGTTCTTCGACAAATTCAAGTAATGTCGGGTCCGGAAGATCATTAGGTGTATTTATTTCCTGAAGACCATAGCGCTTTGTAGAAGCTCTATACGAAACGTTAGGGATTGTAGTAATCACCTCCTGATTAAATTCCCTGCTTAGCCTCTCCTGAATAATTTCAAGGTGTAGCATTCCCAGGAAGCCACATCTAAATCCAAATCCAAGTGCAATCGAAGTTTCAGGTTCAAATACAAGACTGGCATCATTGAGTTGCAGTTTTTCAAGACTGTCTCTCAAATCCTCAAAATCATCATTATCAATCGGGTAAATTCCTGCAAAAACCATCGGCTTTACATCTTCAAAACCTTTCACGGCTTCACTACATGGATTAGCTACAGTAGTGATCGTATCACCCACGCGTATCTCTTTTGATTCCTTGATCCCGGTGATGATATATCCTACATTACCTGCGGACAATTCGTTTTTAGGTATTTGCGTCATTTGCAGAATACCAATTTCATCAGCATTGTAATCACTGCCGATGTTTACAAAACGGACTTTCTCTCCTTTACGAACACGACCATTCATGATCCGGAAATAAGCAATTACACCGCGGAAAGAATTAAAAACAGAATCGAAGATTAATGCCTGCAAAGGAGCATCCGGATCACCTGATGGGGGTGGTATTCTTTCTACAATAGCTTCAAGAATATTGCCAACACCTTCTCCCGTTTTACCACTCGCATGAATGATATCTGATTTAGGTATGCCTATAAGATCTATGATCTGATCCGAAACCTCATCGATCATCGCATTCGGCATATCGATTTTATTCAATACCGGAATGATCTCAAGGTTGTGCTCGATCGCCAGATATAAGTTAGAGATTGTTTGCGCTTGTATTCCCTGGGTTGCATCCACTAGAAGCAACGCTCCTTCGCAAGCAGCAATGGACCGCGAAACTTCATAGGAAAAATCTACGTGTCCCGGAGTATCAATCAGGTTGAGTGTAAACTCCTCACCATTGGGCCTTTTATAATAAAGCTGAATGGCGTGACTCTTGATCGTTATACCACGCTCTCGCTCGATATCCATGTTGTCAAGCGTCTGAGCTACCATGTCGCGCATGGCAACCGTATTTGTGATCTCAAGGAGGCGGTCAGAGAGGGTACTTTTACCGTGATCTATATGGGCAATGACGCAAAAATTGCGGATGTTTTTCATAAGGGCTGCAAAGATAGTCAAGAGTCAAGAGTCAAACAGGAGCGAGGTGGAAATGAATCATCAAATCTCTATTATTGTACTGTCTGTTAGCCAGTTATAACCTGAATGACTTTGGCCGGAAATACAGTTCTATCTCAAAACCTATTTAATCTCAAGACTGTAAGCAAAATCACCCGGGAATTCCTCATAGTAACCTTGCAGATAGATGGTATTTCCCGATTGCTCTAATTCAGCTTTAAAGGTTGCCACTGAACCTACCGGAATTCCATTAACACGTGTAATGATAAAATTTTCTTCCATGTTAACTCCCGATATCTGACTGCCCTCAGTTATGGAGGATACAAGCACCCCGGCGCGTGGTAGCCGGGCTTCTTCATACGTGCTGAAGTCTCTGACCTCCATGCCTATCTCAGATAGGATCTGAGATGCAGCTTTGGAACTAGCAATATCACGCGTCACACCATTTCGGGAATCACTGAGCCTTACTTTAGCCTCATTCTTCTTTCCTTTTCGAATATATTCTACCCTCAATACGTCGCCTGGACGATGTTGTCCAATCTTACCCATAAACTCAGGTGAAGAATTAATCTTTTTGCCATCAATTGTTACAATGACATCTCCTGATTGCAGTCCTGCAGCGTCAGCGGCACTTTCGTCATTCACTCTTTCTATCAGGACCCCTGAAATCTCGCTTAGCCCTGCTTCCTGTGCCGAAACATTATCAATAGGTCTAACCACAACTCCCAACCAACCCCTCCTGACAGAACCATGCGCTCGGATGTCCTCCAGCACTTTGCTGGCAAGGTTTGCCGGAACTGCAAAAGAAAAACCTTCATACTGGCCACTATAGGTCATGATAGCCGTATTGATTCCAATAAGCTGCCCACGAGGATTCACAAGTGCTCCTCCGCTATTTCCAGGATTTACAGCTGCATCTGTCTGGATAAATGATTCGATACCGGCCTCATCCAGAATATTAATATTTCTCGATTTGGCGCTTACTATACCCGCTGTAACTGTTGAATAAAGTCTGAACGGATTCCCAACCGCAATCACCCATTCTCCAACCATAAGGGAATCACTATCTCCAAATGACAAGTAGGGTAATCCCTTTCCTTCTATTTTTAATAATGCAAGGTCAGTAGAAGGATCAGACCCGATGACCTTTGCTTCATATTCACGACCATCTTCCATCAATACCACAATCTGGTTGCCATCAGTAATGACATGATGGTTTGTAGCAATATATCCGTTTTCAGAAATAATAACTCCCGAACCTGTACTACCACTATAACTTCTTCTACCAAAATAAGTACTCGCCGCAGTTGTCCTGGCTTCAATATAAACCACAGCTTTTTTCGCAAGATTAGCAGCATTTACCAGATCAGAACTTCCCGGTGGAGCATATATAGGAGAGGTATAATCAAATGGACTTTGATTTGTAAAAATGGAAATCGGATTCCTGACCTCCTTTAATACGATGGGTTGATTAATGATTGTAAAAACGGCCAACGCAATACCTGTACTCAGGAGTCCGGTAATGATAAACGGCAAATATTTTTTCATGGACGAGGTCACATTAGAATTGAAATATAAAGGAAACTAACCAGGCCCTACGAACATTGTGCAAGCTATCGGGTTTCGTTAAGTAATTAGTCCAACACAGCATAATAGCAGACCAATGAAACTTTTAGCGATTTAAGGTTTTACCTTTATTCGAGGTTTGCAAACATCGTTCCAGCCTTCAATATCCAAATGACAAATATTCCATTTACAAAATACCATGGTACCGGCAATGATTTTATCATGATAGATGACCGCACAGGTCAGTGGTTGGAAATGATAAATGAATCTTGGGTTGCCAAAATATGCCATCGCCATTTTGGAATCGGAGCCGATGGTTTGATTGTGCTTCAACCCGGAAAGGAAGGGGCTGATTTCTTCATGAAGTATTATAATTCTGACGGTAGGACGAGCACATTTTGCGGAAATGGTGGAAGATGTATTATTTCATTTTCCGGAAATCTGGGAATCCATAATGGTGAATGCAAATTCCTGGGAACTGACGGCTGGCATGAAGGCTCAGTTAATCATGATGGATTGGTTCATCTCACCATGACGGATGTAAACAAAGTGGTAAGACTGGATGAGAAAACATATTTATTAGATACCGGTTCACCCCATTACGTCACATTTGTTGAGGATGTAGAAAGTTTGAACGTCCCGGTTGAAGGTAAATTGATTCGTAACAGTGTTCCTTTTAAAGCTGAAGGCATTAACGTCAATTTTGTACAATCACTTGGACCATCTGAATTGCGAATGCGTACTTACGAGCGGGGAGTAGAAAATGAAACGATGGCTTGTGGAACCGGAGTTGTTGCTGCTGCGATTGCAAATGCTCTGCATAGGAAAGATCAATCAGGACATGCCACAGTTCATGTTGCAGGGGGCACACTACAAGTCGAATTCAAGATTTCGGGAACAGATCATTTTACGGAGGTTAAACTCATTGGCCCGGCGGTGGAGGTTTTCAGAGGTGAAATAGAATTAAATTAATTAATCAGAGTCGTAATCGTCATTTTCATCTGACCATGATGAGAGCAGCCCTTTCATCTCAGAGACTGCATGCATATCTTTTACTTTCATTCCCCATTCGATTCCAAGATTTATTAATCGGATCGCTTCATTGGTATTTCCCGCGCCATGAAGAAGTTTAGCATAGTGATAGTAGGTTGCGATATAATCTGGATGATCCGTGACGAGGTGTTCGTACATTAATAGCGCCTGCATTGTAGCCTGCTTTTGCTCATATTCTCTTGCCAAAGCATAAATGATAAACGGATCCTCCGGATTGTTATCAAGCATGGCTTCCAATTCCACAATTCTACTCATTTCACAAAGCTAACCAAGGATTGTATCAATCCAAATTTGTATTGATAACCAATAAGTTAACCCTTAAAAAAGCCTGATTTCAAACAAATCAATTTTAGATACCTTTGCCGCGAGAATTGAAACAAGGCCTGACATGAAGATATTAGTGGCGATCAGCCAGACACCCGAGACGACTGCACGCATTGCATTTAAAAATGAAGGCTCCTCCTTTGAAAACAGTGGTGTCAATTTCATCCTCAATCCTTACGATGAATGGTATGCGTTAGTTCGGGCACTTGAACTGAAGGAACAATTGGGAGGCACGGTTACAGTCATACATTGCGGACCAGCAGCAAATGAGGTAAACATTCGTAAAGCACTTGCCATCGGAGCTGACGATGCGGTCCGGGTGGATTTCGAACCTGATTCTGCCTATGCGGTAGCTATTCAAATCTCGTCTCACGCAAGTGGACAGAACTACGATATTATATTGACTGGAAAAGAAACGATTGATTACAATGGGTCATCCGTTGGAGCTATGGTTGCTGAGCTGCTTGATCTTCCTTTTATTTCAAATGCCAGCAAACTAACTTATGTGGGTGAAGTAGCAAATGTCACGCGTGATATTGAAGGTGGTGTTGAAGAGATAGAAGTAAATGGTCCCTTTGTGTTGAGTGCATCTAAAGGATTGGCTGAACAACGAATTCCGAATATGAGAGGAATTATGTCTGCAAAATCTAAACCTCTTCAAGTCCTGCAACCTGTTGCATTCGATGCCCTCAGCGAGCACATTCACTTTCAGGTTCCATCTTCAAAAACTTCTGTGAAAATGATTGCACCTGATGATATGGATGAACTCGTGAGACTTCTGCATGAAGTATCAAAAGTGATTTAAATAAACAAATTTTGAAACTCCTGTTATGGTTTTAGTATTAGCGGAAACACTTCAAGGAAAGATCCGGAAATCAGCACTGGAAGCTGTGTATTATGGTTCTATGGTGGCTGAAATGACTGGGTCATCATGTGGAGCGTTGATCATTGGGCCTTGTACGGATGGGGGCAAACTGGGGGCCTACGGGGCAAAAGAAATATGGCATATTGATAATCCCCTTGTGGAATCTTTTGACAGCCAGGTTTACACAAAATTAATTTCTCAGGTTGCAAAGGATAAACAGGCAAACGTTGTAATCCTGTCAGATACATCTACAGGTCGAAGTTTACTCGGCAGACTGGCCATATCACTCAAGGCCGGTGCAGTCAGAGGCGCAAACTCGCTTCCGGAAATAAAGGATGGAAAAATACATATCAATCGCCCGGTTTTCTCAGGTAAGGCTTCAGCTACATGTCGAATCAACTCAGAGGTGGCTGTAATTTCACTTATGGGAAATAGTCTTAAGCCTCAAGTGGGAGGCTCTGAAGTTGCTTTGTCGAAAATCAATATTGACATACCTGTTTCCAAAACAAAAGTGAAAAGTGTAAAAAGGTCTGTTGGAATCGTACCATTATCTGAAGCCGAGATCGTTGTATCTGCTGGAAGAGGTTTGAAAGATCCTGCCAACTGGGATATTGTCGAAGAATTAGCTGAAGTATTGGGGGCGACAACAGCTTGCTCAAGGCCTGTCGCTGATAGTGGGTGGCGACCTCATCATGAACATGTCGGACAGACCGGAATCGCAATTCGACCTAATTTATATATAGCAATTGGTATATCCGGTGCCATTCAGCATCTTGCGGGGGTGAATAGTTCTAAAGTAATTGTAGTTATAAACAAAGATGCCGAAGCCCCGTTCTTCAAAGCAGCTGACTATGGTGTAGTGGGGGATCTGTTTGATATCGTGCCAAGGTTAACTGAGGCCATCAGGCAATTTAAAAGTGCACATCATTGATTATCAGTCGCATAGCTTATTTTACGGCTCATAAAATGAACACTTTCAACCCCATCGGCATTTTTATATATATTTCGCATATTCAAGAGGTTAAGTGGAAAAAATAGAATTATACATAGTTACCCTGACACATAGTGTAACCCAATCAAGTAATTATGCTGTGGTGATGGGGGAAGTGGATGGGAATCGAAGATTGCCTATCGTGATCGGAGGGTTTGAAGCTCAGGCTATTGCTGTGGCTATGGAAGGGATGGTGCCTTCGCGACCTTTGACGCATGATCTCCTTAAAAACACCCTTGACACTTTTGAAATTGAGGTTACCGAAATCCTGATCAATAATCTTGTTGAGGGGGTTTTCCACGCACGCATTTTGTGTATGCAACACGGTCGTGAATTTGAAATTGATTCACGGACTTCTGATGCTGTTGCCATGGCTGTCAGATACGGATGCCCGATCTTCACCTATGATTTTATTCTTGATGCGGCGGGTGTCCGGATAGAGGATACTCAGTCGGGTGAAACTGAAGAAGTTAAAGAAGAAAAACCGAAACGTCGGCGAAGAGGTTATGCTGAATATTCTCTTGATGATCTTTCCGCCATGCTTGAAAAAGTAATTGGCGAAGAAGATTATGAAAAGGCAGCCAAAATACGCGATGAATTAAATCGCCGTAAAGAAGATGGCGACAGCTAATACAAATTAGAAATCCGCGGGTCGCAGATCGTTAGCCGCAGTGACCATTTCATTTTTTCCTCCATGCAGAAATTATCCCCGGTCACTGAGCGGAGCCGAAGTGACCTAAGCAAAAATCATCATTCTATTGAAGGATCTAGATCATCTTCTATTAGGTAATAACTTCCCCGGTCGTTGAGCGGAGCCGAAACGACCAATTGTAAAAGTCCGCGGGTCGCAGAGATTTAGCTAAAACGACCTTCCCACTACTTCCACAAATCATACGGATACACCCCTTCTTTCAAAAGTTCATTCAACCGATCACTAACAAATGATTTGTCTTCTTTATAAGTCACACCAAACCATTCTGAATCGGAATGCAAGACTTTTGTTTTCCGCTCCCCATTTTTGATGAGATTATCCACAAGCGTAGGAATATAAAATTCTGATTTTAAGTCCTGACTCTCATCTTTTAAAAATGCATCAAATTGGTTTTCAAAATATTGAAAATAAGAGGGATAAAATCCCCACATATTCATCGACACAGGGGTACTCTGAGATAGGAAAACTGCCTTACCATCTTCGCCTGGATAAGAAACAAAACCATCTTCATCTCTACCAATCTGCTTGCATTCAACGATTTGTTTGAGATACCCGCTATCATCGGCATGACAAACTCCGCGATTGACGGTACCATGTTCTGATAGCGTATTATGCAAGCTATAACCGACGACACTGTATTCTTCAGGCATTCTGTTTTCGGTCAGGAATTTATATAAGGTATGGTAAGACTCAGGTCCATAATAGTCATCAGCATTAATGACAGCAAACGGCCCATCAACATACGGATGGGCTACCCAAACTGCGTGACCTGTTCCCCAGGGTCTGTCTCTATCAGAAGGTATGTCAAATGAATGTGGAATGTTGGTCAATTCCTGATAAACAAAATCAACGTCCATACGACCCTGCATCTTAGGTTCAAATACTTCTTTGAATTTTTCTGCAAAAAATTCCCTGATGATAAATACAACGTGATTAAATCCTGCGCGATGTGCATCGTACAAACTATAATCTATAATCGTTTCACCATTCGGTCCGAATGAATCCATTTGTTTCAGTCCGCCATATCGGCTTCCCATTCCTGCTGCCAGAACGACAAGCGAAATCCTTTTTTTATTTTCCATTTTTATTTTATTCTCTTTTTTTTTTTAAAGCCCTATCGCTCCAGCATAAGCAGGATCGATAGTCTGACCTAATTCATTGGCGCGTTGTGCATTCAGTTTGGCGAGGCCGATTTCATTTAACATATAATGACATCGCGATAAATTCAAATAATACAAACCAATAGCAGGATCAATTTCCAGGCATCGTTCGAAATCTTTTTTTGCTTCTGCATATTGTTTAAACTTATTAAATAATAGTGTACCCCTATTGTTTGTATATTCAGGTGCATTGGGTGCTATTGCAATAAGTTGATTATATGTTGTAAGTGCTTCCTGTGCCCTGCCAGTTGCATCATAGGATCTGGCGAGGATAAATAACGCATCTTCTTTGTCAGGATACAAAGAATGAAATGTTTGAGCATCCGCTAATGCTTTTTCTCCTTCCTGTAATTCAAGGTAAGTGCGTGCTCTCCACTCAAGGGCATTCGCATGGGTTGGATCATATTTGATTGCATTAGACAGGTCAGCTATGACTTTAGGCCATTCTTTACTGTCAAAATAAATTAATCCCTTATTAGTCCAGGCTCTACTGCTCTCCGGATATTGGTTCAAAACATCTTCCCATAAAGTTTCACTGTTTTTCCAAACCGGTATTCGTGCCCATGTTACTATTGCAAGACCAATCAACCAGGTTGAGGCCAGTCCTATAGCCAGTAATTTTAACTTCGGCCACCTTAATGTTACACCTTGATATATTTCCATGCCCAGCAGAAAAAACAAGCCGATATAGGGAACATACGTATAACGCTCTGCAACAACAGCATTTCCAATAGATACTAACTGCAACACTAATAATAAATTGATTACATAAAACCCAAATGCAAAATGATAGTTGCGATTCTTTACTTTAAAAATAAGCAAGCATAATCCTGCCAGAGCAACTAATGTAGCGAGAAAGTATACAGGTGTTAGTTCTGTCGGGAATGGGTGTAGCGCTGATAAAGGATACGGAAAGATAAATCGAACGAGGTAAAACATCAGTCCGTACCCCGCAAAACAAACTCGTTCTATAAAACTATATAGCTCTACCGATGCAATTGCCCGCTCAGACTGAATAGAAACTGTTACATATGCGATGACACCGGATAAAATAAAAAGAGGTATTTTTTCATACACCCATGACCAGCTCCATGTTCTTTTGAAGAAATAATCCATCAAAAGAAGCGACATAGGTAACACAATCGCTGCTGGCTTGCACAAAAGCGATAATGCTCCAAGGATCGTAACTACAATTAATGTTTTTGCATGTTTTTTTTGAATGTACTGTGCATATAGAATCATGGCCAACACATAAAAGAATGTGTATAGAAGATCTTTTCTTTCAGATATCCATACCACAGATTCTACATGCATAGGATGGATTCCAAAGAGTAAGGCCCCAAATGCACTCATCCAATTATTTTTTCCAGAAAGAAGCATAAGAAGAAAGAAAACTAATGCTGTATTCATTACATGCAATAGCACACTAGTCAAATGATATGTCCATGGGGTTAATTCCGCGAGTTGATAATTTAATGCTAAGGTCAGTATGGTAAGGGGATGGTAATTTGACACAACGGGTGTTGTGAAAATGGCCCTCAATCCATCCATACTTAAATCTTTAAGAAGGGGATTTCCGGTGACATACATGATATCATCCCAGTTTGTAAATCCATTCTTTAGAACGGGCAGAAATAATAGAAATGTGATTCCCAGTACAGGCAATAAAAATGTATAAACCCTTTTTGAATCCTGAGCTGATACCGTTTTTAAGTTTTTAATTGCAATAGGTTTGCCTTTGTTTTTTTTCTTTGGTTCAGCCATATGTTTAGAATCAGCTAAAAATAGCTTGATTTTCAGAATCCCGAAGTGCTCCGGAAGAAACCACAGATACTTCCTTCAAAAGCATATAAAAGGCAATTACTAGTTTCTATAAAGTGACGGATTATCTGCATTCGAAATGATCATTACTTTTGTCCGCATGAAACGTAACAGGCACCTCATAGCCCCCTCTATTCTATCTGCTGACTTCGGTCGCATTTATGAGGTTGTAGAAATGATAAATGGCAGTGAAGCAGACTGGTTTCATATCGATGTGATGGATGGGGTGTTTGTTCCCAATATTAGTTTTGGATTTCCTGTAATAGAAGCAGTTAACCGTAAAGCTACTAAACCACTGGACGTGCACCTGATGATTGAAAAACCGGAACGTTACATTGAGCGCTTCAGGGAGGTAGGAGCACATGTGATCACGGTTCATTATGAAGGCTGCCCACATTTACATCGTGTAATCCAACAAATAAAAGAAACTGGCGCTTTAGCAGGAGTCGCTATTAACCCACATACCCCAGTAACCAGCCTTGTTGATATCCTGGAGGACGTCGATCTCATTCTCATCATGTCGGTAAATCCTGGATTTGGGGGCCAAAAGTTTATTTACCAGGCTATTCCGAAAGTGATACACTTACGACAATTGTTGATGGAGAGAAATCTTTCACCATTAATCGAGGTTGATGGGGGAGTAGGTTTACATAATGCTGAGCGTATCCTACAGGCCGGAGCGGATGTTCTTGTAGCGGGTAATGCAGTACTCGGGGCTTTTGATCCACTGCTTGCCATTCGTGACTTTAAAGCAATTGGGATAGAAGGCCTGAAAAATATTCCGGTTTGATCAGCGTTCGCATGGGGATGAGAGGATGTCTACTGTTATTGATCAGCATGTTCGAAATCCCGGTTTGGGCTCAACAGAATGTTATCCTGTTTGGAATCATATCAGACGAGGATAATAATCCCGTCGAACAGGTTTCAATCATTGCTGATGAATTTTCAATAACCACTCAATCTGCTGAGGACGGCTCCTTCGAGCTTTCACTCCCTTCCAATAATTCAACAGTAATCCAATTTAGACGAACTGGATTTAAACATGCATCCTATAATCTGGATGCAATCGACCCGGGTAAGCGGTTCCGCCTGAATATTAAACTAGCCTCCAGTGCCACCAGTCGTGAAGTAATTATTACAGCCCAACGAATCGAAGACGCCGGAATGATCCGCGAGAAAGTGGAAGCCATGAAACTTTTGCCCAGTACAACGGGAAATCTTGAATCAATACTTCCACACATTGCACTTGGCACCAGTAGTGGCACAGGAGGAGAACTTACATCGCAGTACAATGTCCGAGGGGGGAACTATGATGAGAACCTGGTTTACGTCAATGATTTTGAAATCTATAGGCCTTTACTTGTACGTACGGGAAACCAGGAAGGACTTAGCCTTCCAAATCTGGACCTGATACGTGACCTAAGTTTTTCGTCAGGAAGTTTTGAAGCAAAATATGGAGATAAGATGTCGTCTGTTTTAGACGTACGGTATAAGCTCCCGGACAGTCTTCGGGGTTCATTTTCTATTAGTATGCTCGGCGCAACGGCACACCTGGAAGGAAGTCTGCCAGTCGGAAAAGATGGCTATAAACGATGGCGTTATTTACTCGGTGTTCGTTACAAGACAACACAATACTTACTCGGATCCCTTGACGTAAAAGGAGAATACAGTCCTTCCTTTGCAGACTATCAGGTGTATTCAACTTATGATCTCTCAAGAAACTGGCAAATAGGTGTTCTGGCAAACCTTAATCGAAATAAATATGATTTTATTCCGGTTTCTAGTCAGACTGCAACCGGGTTAATAAGCTTTGCGCTCCGATTAACAACCGATTTTGAAGGTGCGGAGAGCGATCTTTTCGTCAACGGAATGACTGGGGTTTCTCTATCCTTTGTTCCTGACCGTGAAAAAAATCCGCTCTATTTAAAATTTTTAATGTCCGGCTATAAAAGCCTTGAGCAGGAAAATCTTGACATCATAGGCCAATATCGATTAAGTCAAATAGAAACTAGTATCAATAATCCTGACGCCGGCGAAGAGGTTTCATTGCTTGGAAGTGGCATTCAGCATGCGTATAGCAGAAATGTTCTTCAGGTTAATATCCTGAATGCGGAAGTCAAAGGTGGAATCGAACTTCAGGGTAGTGCGGGTAAAGCTAATTTTGTGCAGGGAGGTTTAAAGGTGGTGTATGAAGATGTCACAGATCGTATTCATGAATGGGAACGATTAGATTCCGCAGGATTTTCTCTTCCATATGATCCGACCTCAATGGAACTCCAATATAGTTTGAACTCAAATCGTGACCTTCAATCGTTTCGGTTTTCAGGTTTTGTGCAAAACACTTTTACCCGGCAATATGGAACGGATAAAGAATTAAGAATAACAGGTGGAGTAAGAGGACAATATTGGGATGTGAACAAAGAATTTGTTTTGAGCCCGAGAGCCCAATTGACATTTTCTCCTGGAAATGATAAGGGATTTAAATTTGCTACGGGCCTTTACATACAGCCTCCTTTCTACAAAGAATTGAGAGGACCTGATGGAGAAATAAATGAGAATTTAAAATCTCAAAAGTCATTTCATTTATTGGCTGGGTATTCTGCAGGATTTGGACCTCCCGGTTCGCAGGGACGGAAATACAAGATCATTCTTGAAGCTTATTATAAATCATTATGGGATTTGGTATCCTATGAAGTTGACAACGTGAGAATCAGGTATTCAGGTGAAAACAATGCTTCCGGTTATTTGGCTGGACTTGACCTGAGAATAAACGGTGAGCTTGTTCCCGGAGCTGAATCCTGGATTAATCTTTCATTCCTTCGGGCAAGAGAAAGATTTGACGACATCCAACACCTGAAACGCGATATAGGTCAGGATGAAGCAACAGAAGTGAAGGATGTTCCCCGGCCCACTGATCAATTCATGACGCTCAATGTATTCTTCCAGGATTATTTGCCAAACAACGAGAATTTTAGAGTGCATCTCAACACATCCATCGGAACAGGGCTTCCTTTCGGGATAAAAGATAATAACATCATTTTTAGGAATACATACCGCTACAAGCCTTATCACCGCGTAGATATAGGCTTCTCTGTCAAGCTATGGAACCGTGAATGGGAGAAGGACAAACCACGAAGTATTTTCAAAGTAACCCGCGATAGTTGGCTTAGCCTTGAAATCTTTAACCTTCTACAGGTTAGAAATGAAGCAAGCAGGACATGGGTAAAAACGATCTTTAAGTCCCAGTATGCCATCCCGAACTTCCTCAGTTCGAGGAGAGTAAATCTGAAGTTTAGAGTCGAGTTTTGACCAATCAGCAACTTGTCCTATCTTTGCCGTCCGTTAAAAACCGGTGGTCTACTTGTAGTTTGAGCCGGCAAGGTATTTTAACCATTAAATTTTAACTTCTAAGTATGTCAGTAAGAATCCGATTACAGCGTCATGGACGCAAACAAACCCCTATTTATCATATTGTTATAGCAGATGCGAGATCCCCTCGCGACGGTTCTTTTATAGAAAGAATTGGTGTCTATAACCCAATGACCAAACCTGCCACAATCGAAATCGACCGTATGAAAGCCTACGAATGGCTTAAAAACGGAGCTCAACCAACAGACACGGTTCGTGCAATCCTTCGATTCAAGGGTGTCATGTACTACAAGCATCTTCAAAGAGGTGTGGGGAAAGGTGCCATGACTCCGGATGATGCAGAAATCAAATTCAGAGCTTGGGTTGATGAGAAAGAAGCCAAGATCGAAGAACGCGTAAAAGCTACAGCGGCTGGCAAGAGAGAAAAAGCAGCACAAATTTCTGGATCCAAAAAGACGCAGAAAAAGAAAGAAACTGTTGTTGAAAGAGACGACGACGAACTTCTTAATGTAGATCTTGCCAAATCAGCTGCAGCTGAAACTTCAGCACAGCCTGAGGTAGAGACGAAGGATGAACCGACAGCTAACACATCAACTGTTGTTGAATCCGATGAAACTCCTGTAGCTTCTGACGAACAAACTCCTGCAGCCGAAACAGAATCTAGTTCTGAATCAGAATCAGCAACCACACCAGAATCTGTAGCAGAGAACAATGAATCTCCTGCATCAGAAGAAGTAGCCGAAAATAAAGAGGGAGATACAGGAGCTGAAGATGCTCCGGAAAAAGAATCATAGTTTAGTTGGCCCTGCGGCTGACAACCATCTGAAAAGGTGGAATAAGGCATAAAATTTTTTGTACACCTGGTAAGGCTTATTGTGTCTTATCAGGTGTACAAGTATTATAAGCGATTTAAACCCTTTTTTATGGAAAAGCTGGAATCAAAATATCAGATTGAACTCGACAGTCTTCGTGGTGTCATCCAAAGTTCTGACCTTTTAGCAACATATCTGGATGATGAGGAGGAATCAAGTTACCAGGCTTTACGGGATCAATTTGAGCCCCAGATCCATGACATGTATGAGCGTATCGCCGAAAATCATCCTCTTCAACTAGCTACTGTTGAAACAGCGCTTCTCCACACAGAATTTGAAGGTCTTTATTTAGCTCGTGTTCTTGGCTTCAGCATTTTAAGAGGGGAGATCGATAATGATTATCACTTTTGCCGTCCGCAAGATCATTTTAAAGCAGTACTTCTTGCCATCGCTGATTCATCGAATTTCGAATGGATAAAAAATAAAATAGGACAGGGATGTCAAATCGGTTTTGCGTTAAGCAGCGAGATCTGGGTAAGTAATCTGGTCAACCAGGTAGAAAACAAAAAAGTGAG
>JAYUXX010000320.1:0-3844 GCA_043752765.1 Saprospiraceae bacterium
ACGTTCGGAAGCATAATCCGGCTGATGGCAATCATCCGAATGTATTCATCGGCAGTACATTGATTTCGGGCACGCTTCAATTTTTTTAATAGCGTACCATCATCCATAAATGGCCAGGGAATAAAGGCAAGAAAACCAGTCGCACCTTCGGGTCGTTGGGCTTGTACATTGCGGATATCTACGAGATGTTCCATCCGTTCTGTAAGGGTTTCAATATGGCCAAACATCATTGTTGCCGATGTGGTAAGGCCTATACGGTGAGCAGCTTTCATTATATCAAGCCATTCCTGAGCTCCGCATTTTCCTTTCGAGATCAATCGCCGTACACGATCATTAAGTATCTCGGCACCTGCTCCGGGTAAAGAATCCAAACCGGCAGCATGCAATTCAGTTAATACAGCCTCATGTGACATTTTCTCAAGCTGAGCAATGTGGGCAATTTCCGGAGGCCCCAATGCATGTAGCTTAAGCTGCGGAAATTCATTCTTTAATTGTCGAAAGAGGTCAGCATAAAATTTGAGCCCGAGGTCAGGGTGATGTCCTCCCTGAAGAAGAAGCTGCTCTCCCCCCAATTTGAACATTTCCTCAATTTTTACACGGTACTCTTCGATGGTGGTGATATATGATTCCGGATGGCCTGGCCGTCTGTAAAAGTTGCAAAACTTGCAATTCGCCACGCAAACATTTGTGGTATTTGAATTGCGATCGATGATCCAGGTCACTTTATTTCCCGGCACTTCTCTTTGCCGTAGCTGATGGCCTATATACATCAATGAGGCAGTGGAGGCATGTTCGAAGAGGTTCAAGCCCTCCTCTGCGGTTAGAAATTCCTGTCGTAAGGCCTTACTTAATAAGTCGGATGTCATATTCAAATCGGTTAACAAAGATATATCACCATCAGTTCTTAATTAGGTCAAATGACGAAGGACGAAGGACGAAAGCCAAAGGACGAAGGACAAGTGCATGGAGCATGGGCATAGAGCTAGGGCATAGAGCATAGTGATGAGGTATAGAGCATAGAGCATTTGGGCCAAGGCAGAAGGATAAAGGATAAAGGTTTAACGCTAAAGGACAAAGGGTATAGGTCAGAGGAGATTTTACGTATGGCCTAGGACGAAGGACAAGGAAGAGGATGTAAACCGCCCTATGCCCCATGCCTTTTACCACTCCATGCTCCCTGCTCCCTGCTCCCTGCCTTTTACCCTATGCTCTTTTATCCAAAGAAATCGTATATTTGCACCGCGAATATCGGATGAGGGAACAGGTAGTTCCCTCTTTTTATTATATGTCACAGACCTCAGCTTTACATCAACTAGAACCTCTGATCCGTTCCATCTTCGAAGAAGGTCGTTGCGGGGAGTATTATCTGGTGGATATGGAATTATCACCATCTAACAAGATTGTGGTATTCATAGACGGCGATGAGGGGGTAAGTCTTGAAGCCTGCACTCAGATCAGCAGAATATTGGAGTCGGTACTCGATGAGGAGCCAAGTCTTGGAGGTTTATACGTTTTGGAAGTTTCGTCACCGGGAGTAAGCCGGCCACTTAGATTTCCCAGGCAATATATTAAGCATGTTGGAAGGACGCTTCGCATAGAATTGATAGAAGGTAAAGTCATTGAAGGACAATTGGCCAATACAGGCCACGAGTCAATTTCACTGGAAATAAAATCCGCCGATAAAAAGGCAAAGCCCGAATTGCACGAAATTGCTTTTGACCAGATCAAAGAAGCATTTGTGATTATACATTTTGGAAAGAAGTAAGTCATGACGAACTGGTCGGGCATCTAAAAACCTGCCAAAATTGAATATGGTAAAAAATTAAATGATCTGAATACAAGTGATGCTGTGGTTTTGAAATCATAACCACTTTTAATAATCTGAAAAAATCTAATTAGGTGATACTAAAGTTTATAAGAACATGAATCTGATTGAATCATTTTCTGAATTTAAGGCCGGAAAAAATATTGACAGACCGACCATGGTAAGGGTGATGGAAGACGTATTTCGTACCCTGATCAAAAAGAAGTTTGGCTCTGATGAGCATTTTGATATTATCGTGAATACTAATGGTGACCTTCAGTTGTGGAGAGTCCGGAAAATTGTACCGGATGGTGAGGTAATGGATGAGCAGGCACAGGTTTCTCTTTCAGAAGCCAAGAGTATTGATGTGAGTTATGAATTAGAGGAAGAATGTTACGAGGAACTCACACTGGAGGACTTTGGCCGAAGGGCAATTATGGCAGCCCGGCAAACATTGGTTTCCCGGATTATGGAACTTGAGAAAGATGAAGTTTTCCAACGTTACAAAGACCGTGAAGGCGAAATTATCCTGGGTGAAGTGCAACAGATTCTCAAAAGAGAAATCCTCATCATGGATGATGCTACTAACAATGAACTCCTTCTCCCGCGAACAGAAATGATCCGTGGAGATTATTTCAAAAAAGGAGATATGGTAAGAGCCATCATCAAGAAGGTGGAAATGAAGAATAATAATCCTGTGATCATCATCTCACGTACGGATAATTTATTTCTGGCCAAATTGATGGAACAGGAAGTACCGGAAGTAGAAGATGGATTGATCACCATTCGAAAAATCGTCCGGCTTCCGGGTGAACGTGCAAAAGTGGCCGTTGAATCTTATGATGACAGGATCGACCCCGTTGGTGCATGTGTGGGTATGAAAGGTTCAAGAATTCATGGTATCGTACGAGAATTGAGAAATGAAAATATAGATATCGTGAACTTTACGAACAATCTTTCTCTTTTTATTCAACGTGCTTTGACTCCTGCGAAAGTGTCAAGCATTGAGATAAACAATGAGACCAAACGTGCGAGTGTATATCTCAAACCGGATCAGGTTTCACTTGCAATCGGAAAAGGTGGATCGAATATTAAGCTGGCTAGCTGGCTGACAGAATTTGAAATAGATGTATTCCGCGATAGTGCAGACGCAGAAAACGAAGACGTTGATCTGGATGAATTTGCAGATGCACTCGAGCCATGGATCATCGATGAACTAAAGGGAATCGGCTGTGATACCGCAAGGAGTGTATTGGCCCTGAGTAAAGAAGAACTGGTCAGACGTACTGACCTTGAAGAAGAAACTGTAGATGAAATTTTACGGATATTTACGAATGAATTTGAGGATAGTTGATTAGAAGTTCTCAGTGACTTAATTTAGAAAAGTCATCATTGGAGGAGTGTGAATCTTAAAATAGTATATGTCGCAAAGACTTGTTAAAGTTGCCAAGGAATTAAATGTCGGTACGGATAGTATCGTGGAATACCTTTCTAAAAAAGGGTTCGTCGTAGAAGCCAAGCCGACCAGTATGATCTCGGATGAGATGCATAACCTCCTGCTACAGGAGTTTAGTAGTTCTATGGCTATCAAGGAACAAGCAAATAGTATGGTGATCGGCACCCGTCCTGTAAAGGCAGCCGACGTCATCACCATAGTCGCACCAGAACCGCCGCGAAGAGAACCACCTCCACCAAACCCTTTTGAAAAGACCATTAAAAAAGCCGAGGTTGAGGAAAGGGACAAACCCAAGGTCACAGTTATTGGCAAAATAGACCTTACACCGAAGCCGGTCGAACCAAAAGTAAAAGTTGAGGAACCCGTCATTGAGAAAGAGGTCCCACAAAAGATTGAGGTTGTACCTGAACCGATTGTTCCACCGGTAGTTGAAAAGGATGAAGATGCGCTTGTAAAAGCAGAAGCACCTCAACTGCAAGGATTAACCATTCTTGGCAAGATTGACACTAACAAGTTTGATACGCCGAAAACCAAAAAGGCTGAGAAAGAGAAATTAGAAAAGGCTGAGAAAGAGAAAGAAAGGG